>NZ_JYDF01000046.1:0-53171 GCF_003263525.1 Rahnella sp. NRRL B-41462
CCCAGCACCAGCCAGGTATTGTCGACCTCTACGATCACTACTTTTTCACTGCGACCGACCTGTACACTGGCGGTCACTTTCAGCAGTTTGTTATTTTTAGACTGTGGCGCGAAACCGGCACGCTTAACCACCCAGCCGATAAACAGGATCAGTAGCAGGATGCCGCCGAGTACAGTACTGACTTGTGTCAGCACCGAACTGGCAGGCATCGCCTGAGGTGATGCCTGGGTGGTGGCGTGATTGACCGGGCCGGAAATGTACGGAGAATCCGTCGCGGCATTCTGGCTCATCAGCGGCTCAGGCGACGCATACGTTCGGACGGGGTGATGATGTCAGTGATACGCACGCCGTATTTATCGGCGACCACCACCACTTCACCCTGAGCAATCAGATAACCGTTGATCAGGATATCCAGCGGTTCACCGGCCAGACCGTCGAGCGACACCACGGAACCCTGCGACAGACGCAGCAGTTCTTTGATGGTCATTTTAGTGCGACCTAATTCCACGGTCAGTTTCACCGGAATATCGAGGATCATGTCGATATCTTGCAAACTGCCTGTTCCGTCCTGGGCACCCAGCGCGGCGAAAACACCGTCAGTTGACGCTTTCGCGCCGCCCGCAGACTGTTGTTCGTTAAACGCATCAGCCCATAAATCGTCAACGTTATCCGATCCGGCGTCAGACGGTTTATTGGTGTCACTCATGGGGCTGTTCCTCATCTAGAGAATTTAAAATTGGGTTGATCAAATGTTCAACGCGCAGGGCGTATTGTTCGTTTAAGGTGCCATATTGGCTGGTCAGCACAGGCACGCCATCGACGTGAGCGATCAGGCGGTCCGGCTTCTCAATCGGCAGTACATCGCCCGGTTTCAGTTTCAGGATCTGCGACAGGCGCAGCGGGATTTCGACGAAATTCGCCACCAGTTCGAGCTCAGACTGCTGAACCTGATGCACCAGGTTTTCACGCCACTGACTTTCTTCATTACGTGAGTTTTCGACCGGCGGATTGGTCAGTAACTCACGTAAAGGTTCGATCATGCTGAACGGAATACAGATGTTGAAATCACCGCTCAGCGCACCGATTTCCACATGGAACGGCGTGGTCACCACGATGTCGTTCGGGGAAGAGGTGATGTTAGTGAATTTGATCTGCAATTCGGCACGCACATATTCAACGCTGAGCTTGTAAACGCCGCTCCAGGCATCTTCGTAGGCATCCAGTGCCAGCCTGAGCATGCGCTTAATCACGCGCTGTTCGGTGTGGGTAAATTCGCGGCCCTCCACTTTGGTCGGGAAACGACCATCGCCCCCGAACAGGTTATCCACTGCGATAAACACCAGGCTCGGTGCGAACACAAACAGCGCCGTGCCGCGCAGAGGTTTCAGGTGGATAAGGTTCAGGTTGGTGGGCACCGGTAAGTTGCGTGCGAAATCGTGGTAGGGCTGGATTTTGATCGCCCCTACGGTGATGTCCGGGCTACGGCGCAAGAGGTTGAACAGCCCCATACGGAAATGACGGGCAAAACGCTCGTTAATGATTTCCAGAGCCTGCAACCGCTCACGCACAACGCGACGCTGCGTCGTAGGGTCAAAAGGTTTTACACCGTCATCAGACGCGGCAGTCTTTGCTGCAGCCGCAGTGTTGCTTGCATTATCACTGTCACTGTCACCATTGAGCAGCGCGTCGATCTCGGCCTGTGAAAGTATGCTGTCGCCCATAATTTGTTTATCGCAGTATGAAAGCAGTGAAAAGCACGTCGTTGATCACCTGAGGAGGCTGACCTTTGACCAGTGGCGCGTCCAGAACCTGTTTGATGTCCTGAACCAGCTGTTGTTTACCCGCTTCGCTGGCTAACTCCGTCGACTTCTGACGGGAGAGCAGCAACAGCAGGCGGCTGCGAACTTCAGGCAGGTATTCATTAAGCGTAGCGCGATTTTTTTCGTCCGGCAGACGCAGGGTCAGCCCGACATACAGCACGCGGTCAGGATCGTTATCCGCCGTTTGCAGGTTAACGGTGAAGGTATCCAGTGCCAGGAAAATCGGTGCCGCAGGCGGTTCGTTCTTTTTCACTTCAGTCGTCTGTGTTCCATTTCCGGATTGTTGCTTGTGCAACATCCACCAGGCGTAACCGGCCGCACCACAGGCTCCGATGGCAATCAGTAACAGCAGAATGATCATTAACGGCCGCTTTTTTTTACGCGACGCCGAGAGAGCAGAGTCAGACATGGATGAGGCGATTTCCTGTAAGTATGAGCCGTCTGGCGCGAGAAGCACCACACTGCTGAGTCAATTCTGAAAACGATTATCCCGCTTATCCCGTTGTTCAATAGTCAGAATAGGCGGGGTAAATAAGGTCAGCTCTGCCGTTTGAATTAAGGACGAACTGACCGTCAGCAATTATCTGAAACAATTCTGCGAACTTTTACGCAAATTCCTACGCAAAAATGTCCACGCTGTTGTTGCCGCTGACCCGTGAAGCGAGGGAGGCCGGAACCTGCAAGGCATCGCTGGCAGAGGGAGTGCTGCCGGAGCTGAACGCTGCCCAACTGGCGGCATTACCTTGCTGCGAACCGGACTGACTTTGCTGCTGGGCTTGCTGCCACTGCGAACTGTCACTGCCGACGCTGCTCTGACCCAGGCTGATGCCGTTGTCTGCCAGCGCGGTTTTAAGCTCCGGCATGGCGGCTTCAATTGCCGAGCGCACGCCGCTGTGACCGGACACAAAGTGGAGCTGTGCCTGATTGTTTTCAATCTTCATGCTGATCTGGATAGAACCCAGATCAGCCGGATGCAGACGAAGTTCTGCGGTCTGTTGCCCCTGACGGTTGAACATCATCACCTGCTGGCCCAGCTGTTGCTGCCATTCCGGTGTACCGAGCTGTGCATTAAGCAGCGGCGTTGTTGGCGCGGTCACGGCGCTGGTCATGGTTGGCGTGCTGGAAACCGGCGCGGAAGAGACAGCAACGGCGGCTGTGTTGAGCTGATTCAGTGCCTGCGTGCCATTATCGGCAGCGCGGCTGTCATTTTGCTGCAGAGCCGCGGCATTGCCGGCTGCTGCGCTCATTGACGCCAGCGCGCTGCTAAAATCAGGTGTGTTGCTGGTGGCCGCTTTACTGCTGGCGGCATGTTGTGCGGAGCCCGACGCGGTATTGCCTGAGGCGGCGGCCGCTGCTTTCGGATCGGTGTCCGTTACTGCAGCGGTTTTGCCATCAGCCGTCAGTAAGGAAGAGGCGGTCAGACCGGCGAGCAGTGAACTCTGCTTATCGGTTGTGGTGGGTTCGCTGCTGACTGTTTGCGTGGCGACGGTGGTGGCGGTTTGAATCTGCTGAGCCGGTTGCTGCTGCGCCGCAAGTTGCGCGAGCAATGACTGAACAGAAAGGTCAGCACCGGCGTCAGTGCTGTCTTTATCTTTATCGCTCAGGGCGGCATCTTTGACCGGGACGGAGCCCGTGCCTTTCAGATTGCCGGTCGGCAATATCTGAATCGCGGCGATCATTTTGCTCAGATCACTTTCATCCAGCATCAGGCTGCCGTCTTCTTCACCAGAAGTCACTGCCTGCGTCAGGGTTGTTTTATCGACGACCACCCCTTTGGCAGAGATTTGCTGGCCGAGTTTGGCTAACGTACTGGTGATTTTCGGATCCACTTTTTCGCCGAGCTGGGCTTCAAGCTGGCTGGCGAAATCCGCCGGGCTGGTAGCGCCCGGCTCGGTGATCGCACTGACGTCCGTTGCCGGTGACGTACTGACAGAGGCACTGCCGGTCGCCGCGCTCGCGGTGGTCTTCGCCGTGGTAACGGCTGCAGGCAAAATATTCAGATTCATGGTTGTTTCTTCCTGTGTGCGCTGCGCTGGGCGAACTCATCGTTCTGCTTTTGATCAATCTTATTTTCCAGAGAACGTTGCTGCTCACTGGCGCGGGTTTGCAACGTCTGGTACGCGTTGAGCCGTTGCTGCTTGTCCTGCCACTGGTTAACCGCCATATTCAGCCGCTGATCCCATTGTTGTAGCTGTTTGCGGTGCTGCTCAATCGCCACTTCCAGTGTGCCGATAAACTGTTGGTAGTTTTGCCAGGTATTCGCGGCAATCCCGTCGGTCATGGTGGAATTGAGTTTTTCCCGGTATTCACGCTGATAATTGAGCAGCATGGTGAGCTGCTCGTCAGCCTGACGTTGCGATTGTCGGATTTGGCCCAAATGACTGGTCGCCTGATCCAGCGCTTTTTGCGCCAGCGAGCAAAGTGTGATTAACGGCGATGAACTTTCCATTTATGCCTCGCTTATCTTGGTTTAGCCCGGGAACAACATGTTCAGTTCCAGACAGGCGTCTTCATATGTGCTGCGTTCCATGATGTCCTGTTGCAGGAAGTTCTCCATCTGCGGATACAGCTTGATAGCGCGATCGAGCATCGGATCGCTGCCTGCGGCGTATGCACCGACGCTGATCAGGTCACGGTTGCGCTGGTAGCTGGACAACAATTGTTTGAAATTACGAACGCGCCCGTACTGGGCGTCGTCAATAAGCGAGGTCATGGCACGGCTGATCGACGCTTCAATATCGATTGCCGGATAATGGCCGGATTCCGCCAGACGGCGCGACAGCACCACATGGCCGTCAAGAATGGCGCGGGCGGAGTCAGCAATCGGATCCTGCTGGTCATCCCCTTCGGTCAGTACGGTATAAAACGCGGTAATCGAGCCGCCGCCGCTGATGCCGTTACCCGCGCGTTCAACCAGCGCAGGCAGTTTTGCAAACACGGAAGGTGGGTAGCCTTTGGTGGCCGGCGGTTCGCCGATCGCCAGGGCGATTTCACGCTGCGCCATGGCATAACGGGTCAGGGAATCCATAATCAGCAATACGTGCTGACCGCGGTCGCGGAAGTCTTCGGCGATACGCGTGGCGTAAGCGGCACCCTGCATACGCAAAAGAGGAGACACGTCAGCCGGTGCTGCGATAACCACAGAACGGGCACGACCTTCGTCGCCCAAAATATTCTCGATAAAGTCTTTGACTTCACGGCCACGTTCACCAATCAGTCCGACCACGATCACGTCGGCTTTGGTGTAGCGCGCCATCATGCCGAGCAGGACGGATTTCCCGACACCTGAACCGGCGAAAAGCCCCATACGCTGTCCGCGACCCACGGTCAGCAGGGCGTTAATGGCGCGGACGCCGACATCCAGCACATCGGTGATCGGTGTACGTTGCAGCGGGTTAAACGGCGGCGTGATAAGCGCCGCGCGATAGCCGGTGTCCGGCGGCGGTAATCCATCCAGTGGCTTGGCGCTGCCATCTAACACACGGCCAAGTAATTGCGTACCGAGCGGCAGTTGTTTACCTGCGGTCTGGCCGTCGGCGGCAATACGGGCATACACCCGCGCGCCCGGCAAAATACCTTCCACTTCTTCCAGTGGCATCAGGAACAGGCTCTGACCGTTAAAGCCGACCACTTCGCTTTCGACTTCCTGTACGACCGGCCCGTCATGGCGCTCAATCAGGCAGGTCGCACCCAGCGGTAACTGCAAACCGGTGGCTTCCAGTACCAGACCTGTTGCCCGCGTCAGACGGCCATAACGACGGACTGACGGCGTGCGCGCCATGCGTTTTTCCGCGTCATCCAGCGTTTTCAGCAAACGGCTCAGTCGGGCGGTCATCAGAGATCTCCCGGTGCGGCGAGACGGCACAGTTCATGCCAGCGGGTGGCCAGCGAAGCGTCCATATCGCCATCTTCGGCACTGACTTTACAGCCGCCGCTGTGGATCTGGCTGTCGGCCAGCAGTCGCCAGCCGTTCATGCTCAGGCTGGCTCCCAGTTGCAGTTCCACACGCTCGAAATCTGCCGGGTTAACGCGCAGTTGCGGTTTGCCCTTGAACATCGGTTCCTGCTGGATAAGTTGTTGGATCTGATTAAGCAGGGCGGAACCGTCACAAATCGGCGCCTGACCAATAATCTGTTTGGCGGCAGTCAGCGCCATTTGCATCAGACGGGAAGCAATGACGCTGTCCAGCGCATCCAGTGTTTGCTGGAAGTCAGAAACCATATGCTGCCAGTGTTCAGTCAGAACCGCCTGCTGTTGCTGACCTTCCTGCAAACCCTGCTGCTGCCCGGCTTCCAGACCTTGCTGGAAACCGGCGGCGTAACCTTGTTTCTGTCCGGCTTCGAGACCCTGCTGGAAACCCTGTTGTTCGGCGTGACGCTGAAGATTGAGCAATTCATTCTGGTCTACCTGAACTTTTGGCAGACCGTCGTCTTGCTCTGGTTCGCCGCCGGCCAGCAAAGGTTCATCGGGCGTGGTAAAGACGGGCATTCTGAGGTCGCCCGGTCTCCACCGCTGCCATGGCAAAGCATTGATGCGCTCAGCATGACGTTCTTCCGCCGTTTTCTTTTCCGGTGCCGGTTTGTCAGACTCTGGTGAGTCAGTATTAGGAGCATCAGACATAAGAATCCTCGCCGCCGCCAACCATCATTTCGCCGGACTCTGCCAGGCGGCGAACCGTCTGCAGAATTGCTTTTTGTTCGTTCTCGACCAGAGACATACGCATCGGTCCGCGGTTTGCCAGATCGTCGCGCAGGATATCTGCTGCACGTTGCGACATGTTGCGCAGGAATTTGTCGCGCAATGGCTGTTCCGCCCCTTTCAGTGCAACCAGTAACGATTCGCCTTCGACTTCCTGCAACAGGCGCTGGATACTGCGGTCGTCCACATCCACCAGGTTTTCGAACAGGAACATCTCGTCGATAATTTTCTGCGCCAGTTCGCCGTCGTAACCGCGAACGGCTTCGATAACCGCTTCTTCCTGCTGAGTTTTCATCAGGTTGATAATTTCTGCCGCAGTACGAACACCGCCCATCTTCGAACGTTTGAGGTTCTGGCCGTCGAGCAGGTTGTTCAGCACTTCGGTCAGTTCCGCCAGCGCCGCTGGCTGGACACCGCCGAAGGTTGCGATACGCAGCATGACGTCGTTGCGCAAACGCTCGTCGAACAGCGCCAGAATATCGGCAGCCTGACCACGTTTGAGGTGAACGAGGATGGTGGCGATAATCTGCGGATGTTCGTCGCGGATAAGATCGGCTGCCATCAGCGGTTCCATGAAGTTCAGTGTTTCCATGCCGCTGGTGGTCTCGCGCGATTCCAGAATGTCTTCCAGCAGGCTTGACGCACGCTCCTCGCCCAGCGCTTTGGTCAGTACCGCACGCAGATATTCGCTGGTATTGACGCTCAGTGCGGCGTACTGCTCGGATTCGTCCTCGAATTCGTTCAGCACTTCCGCCAGCTGCTTGTTAGAAATTTGATGGATATTCGCCATCGCGCCACTGATTTGCTGCACTTCGCGAGGGGAGAGGTGTTTGAACACCTCCACCGCGCGGTCTTCACCCAGCGTGATCATCAAAATGGCGCTTTTTTCGGTTCCGGTCATAGTCATGGTTGTTCGGTACTCATCCATTGGCGGATAACCAGGGCGACGATACGAGGATCCTTATCGGCCAGCTCCTGCACACGTTGGGTCTGAACTTCAACACTGACACGCTGTTGTGAACGTTTACGTTTTTCCAGCTCGTCATTGCTGAGTTTGACCGGTTTACTGCCTTCAGGCTGTGGCATGGTGGCGGCAAGCGCGGCTGCGGCTGCGGCATCTTTCTCTGCCTGCTGTTTGCGCAGCATCGGACGAACCATCTTGCGCCACAACAGCCAGGCCACAATCAGCACCAGTAACCAGCGACCTGCATTGAGTAACTGATCGAAGAACGCCTGTTGTTTCCAGAACGGCAGCTCGCCGGAATCGTCAGCCGCTTCGTTGAACGGTGTATTCACCACGTTCAGCGTATCGCCACGTTCCTGAGAGAAGCCCATCGCTTCGCGTACCAGATCATCAATTTTCTTCAACTGATCGTCAGTCAGCGGCTTCGCTTTGCCATCTGGCCCGACCTGGTAGTTAACGACAACCGCCGCAGACAGACGCTGCACGGCGCCGGCGCTGTGCTGGGTATGCGTGATGGTGCGGTCAACTTCATAGTTGGTGGTTTCATCACGACGACGGTTAGACGGCACATTGGCATTCGCGGTGGTGGCTGCATTTTGCGCATTATTGCCGGTCTGATTTTGTGTGCCATTTGCATTGTTTGCCGCTGGCGGGTTCGTCACCGGTGCCGTCGCTGCCGGAGCAGGCTGGTTGCTCAGTGCACCCGGCACGCCGCCGACCGATGACGCGCCAATCTGGTCGCTGGTGCTTAACTGACGTGACCGCACAGCCGCTTTATCGGCTGAACCATTTGGCTGATAGTTTTCATCTGTCTGTTCACGGCTGGCGTAATCAATCTGCGCGGTGATTTGCGCATGCACGTTACCGTTGCCGACCACCGGTTGCAGAATGGACTCGATACGACGTTGCAGACGGCCTTCCACTTCATTGGCATATTTCAGCTGGGAAGCATTCAGGTCGCGCCCGTTATTATCAGATTGCGTCAGCAGATGGCCGCTCTGATCCACCACGGTAACGTTCGCAGGCGGTAAACCGGAAACACTGCTCGACACCATATAAACGATGGCGTTGATCTGGCCGTCATCCAGCGCACGCCCCGGCTGTAAATTCAGGGTCACAGAGGCGGAAGGATTTTTTTTGTTCGCGGACAAATAAGGAAGGCTTAGGAATGGCTAAATGGACACGGGCGCTGCTGACCGGGCCCAGCGTTTCGATGGTACGTGAGAGTTCACCTTCCAGCGCGCGCTGATAGTTGATCTGCTCGCTAAACTGGCTGATGCCGAATTTTTCCTGATCCATTAATTCAAAACCAACCGCGCCGCCTTTAGGTAAACCGGCAGCCGCCAGTTTCAGACGCGTTTCATACACTTTGTCGGCAGGGATCAGCAACGCACCGCCGTTATCAGAAAACTGATAAGGAATGTTCATTTGGGTCAGCTGAGTGACGATGGCGCCGCCATCCTGGTCACCGAGATTACTGAAGAGCACCTTATAAGTAGGCTGCTTAGCCCACAGCATCATGACAACAACAATAGCCACGGCTGCCGCAGCAGCGATGGCGATAGGAACTTTTGGGTTGGCGCGCAGGCGATTAAGCAACGCAGTAAAACCGCTTGGAGGGGTTTCTGCGCCGGCTATTGCGGAACTCATACAAGATCCCTATTTAGCTGTTGAATGGTGGTGTTCATGTTGTCTCTTAACAAAACAGACTCCCAAGTGCGCAATCGTTGAAGCGTGACATTTTTCAGTCCTCCATACAGGCAGGCCTATTTTCTAGGTGAGCCATTATTTGCCGCTTAACGCAAAGTTAATGGCCCGATAAGCCATGGTTTTTAGGTTCAATTACCGCGTTTAGGAAAAAACTGATGTGATAGGGTGTCATTCCATGAAAGAAGCCATTTGTTCACCGACACCCCGATAACCGGAGAAAGCATGTCAATTCAAGGCATTGAGAGCGTTTTACAGCAGATGCAGGCCACGGCTATCCAGGCCGGTGCCGCACCAAAGACCGATACCGCATCAGAGGCCGGTTTTGCCAGCGAATTAAAAGCGGCATTAGGTAAGATCAGCGAGACCCAGAACAACGCAAAACTGGAATCTGAAAAGCTGGAGATGGGGGTTCCCGGTGTCAGTCTGAACGACGTGATGGTCGATCTGCAAAAATCCTCGATTTCATTGCAGCTTGGGGTCCAGGTAAGAAATAAACTGGTAGCAGCGTATCAGGATGTGATGAACATGTCGGTGTAAGTTGGTTAGGTGACTGATTAAATTGAATAATTATACTATCCTGTTTTCTTATGGGGCATGGATGGGGCAAAGTCTCCTAATTTTTGGTTGAGCATTGCAATCTGCTCTCCGTTATTGTCGTTCATCCAGGTTCCATACACTGAGTAAACCATCTGGGCTGAAGTGTGTCCCATTTGGCTGGCTATGAAGTTTGGATTAGCCCCTGCTGAAAGTGACCAGCACGCATATGTGTGCCTCGATTGGTATGCTTTGCGATGCCTAACACCTGCCCGGCGCAAAGCGGTATTCCATGACTGACCAATCGAAGAGACGGAATAGTAGGTTCCGCTGCGGCTGTTAATGGCGCTGACTTGTGGGTTAAAAACGAAGGTGCAATCTTCGATGTCCTTTTTCCCATACTCACGCTGCACAACTTCAATTTTGGTCTTCGCTGTCATCCTGGTCATTTCGGCCTGATCACGCAAAACATCTACAGCGGGCTGAATGAGATGGATTTCCCTCGTACCAGCATTAGTCTTTGGCGGAGTAAACTCATGAACCGCTGTCAGGTTTCTTTTAACCTTGATAGTTCCAGCTATCAGGTCAATGTCTTCCCACGCAAGGGCGCACAACTCCCCATGACGCATTCCAGTATAAACAGCCAGTGACCACAAGTTCGCCACTTGTCGATGATTGCACGCTGAGATGATCCGCATAAATTCATCTCTTGTGACCGGGTCTGGTTCTGCTTTTGCTTTTCTCAGTGGTTTTAGGTTAGCCATTGGGTTTGATGGCAGATATCCATTATCGTGACCGAACTTCAATACTGAGCCCAGATCGCACATCTGACCGTTTACAGTTCTTACTGAACGACCAACCTTCTCGGTCTTCTTTCCTCGACCAAGTTGCTGGACGCCCGTTAACAGAGAATTTCTTATCCTGATAAGGTCTTCGGTTCTGATTGATGAGGCGATCATGTCCCCACCAAATGCCAACATCATTGCCTTCATTCGCGATTTATAACGGGAAAGACTGTTGGTTGATAAATCTACCTCCTTTAATTCTAACCATTTAGCGTATAGATCACCGATACTTAACTGCTTTGATGCGAGACCGAACTTTCTTAGATTAGGGGAGGAGGGGAATTGCTTCTGGTAGTCAAAATTCCCCGTCTTTATTGCGTAAACAACTGACGCCCTTAGCTCTCCAGCCACCTTCCTATTCTTCGCCGTATCAGGCACACCCAAAGCTTCCCTTGCTCTCGTTTTTTTGTACATAAACCAAACCCGCAGAAACCCTCCATGGCTTTCTACTCCGGTAGGATATTTTAAATCAGCCACATCTCACCTCCGCTTTTAGTGGGCGAACAGGTTAAGCTTTCTTGCGGACTAAAGCATCAGGCTGATTTGCGGCCTGACGCTCAATCCATTGCTCAATTGCCTGGTGATTGTACATGCACTCGCTGTTAGGTTTCGGATCACCTTCAGGAGCGAAATGGAGATACTCCCGACCCTGCAGCCATGATTTCTCCCTTGCTCGCTTAATTGTTCCGGGGCGAAGGCCAGTAATAATGATGAGGACATCTTCTGTTACCCACTTAGAAGGTGTTAGCTGAATAACCTGTGACATTGTAACTTCCTCTATTTACCTGCGAACACCCGATAGACATGCACGTTCAAAAACAGCCACGGTTCATGCCGCTTAGGGCAGAATGGCTGAGCTTGAGGTGAGTATTTATCGAGGAGTTCGCGGAGTGATTGAGTGTTGTCTTTACTGCGGAGTTCGGTGAGGAGTTTCTTTGTGATGCTTCTGACTGCGTTGTCTGCCTCTTCTGGCGTCATGTGTCACCTCATGCTGCTATTCTCTGTTTCATATACCGGTTCATCTCGCCGCCAATCCACATGCCTACGTGACGAGACACGCCATTACCGATTTGCCGGTAAGCAGATGTCTGAGATACCGGGAAAACGAAATCGTCCTTCAATCCCTGAAGCCGGGCATATTCACGAACCGAGTAAGGACGCACGCCCATAGGAAAGCGCTTGTCTGCTACCAGGCGGGTTGATTTGTCTTTGGCGTAATGAGCGACACAAGTCGGTGCGATGTCCCCTTTGTCCGGGTCAGAGATAATTGGCAGGTCGCGGTATGCGCCGTTCATGCGAGCTGCTATTGCTGACGGCAGGGTGACGTCTGGATCATCCTCAATGATTTCAGCCAGGGTAATGCGGCGGCTATTCTCCGGCGGACGCACTGTGAACCCTCGCTTGGTGCCAATAATGATTAGCCGGTCGCGTCTTTGTGGTAGCCATATCTCCGACTTTATCGGGCAAAACACTGTGACGTAGTAATCAGGCATCTTTGTCATAGCCTCGACAACAATCGGGAATGCCCGCATCCCGGGGACGTTTTCCACGACATAGAATTCAGGCCGAGCAATAGCCAGGTGACGAAGAGCATGCAGGAACAACTCATCGCCGGTACGCACGCCGTGAATATCGCCGATGGTTGAGTACTTCGTGCAAGGGTACGTGAATACCATTCCGTCACATGAGTCCTGCTCCAGAACCAGTTCGCTAGCTATATCGCATTGCTTGATGTGGTCGCCGTGATTGGCACGATAAGTCTTACAGGCGTCGGCATCTAACTCGAACGCCTGGTTAATTTGAATGCCCGCATCGATAAGGCCGGAGTCCATGAGACCTGCGCCGCAGAAGTAACTATTCACCGTGACATTCATGCCGCATGCCTCCGCTGCGCCTTCTGTCTCTTCTCAAGCTCGTAATCATCCCTGCATTCTGAATCACAGAAGTTACCCCGTAATAGTGGATGCTCGCAGTAGTGGCACTTGCCGGTAAACTTGAGGAAATCGCGTGACCGGTTGAGAAGGGCAATCTCGCGTTCCAGTTCTTCTAATGCTGCTGCGTTATCAATTTCATCGGCCATATTTCTCTCCAATTTTCAGTATTTCGGTCACCGCACCAACATCACAGCCAGCAGCAAGAATGTTCGTCCCTTCGTGCCGTGATACCCGCACATCAGCTGGTTCGACTCCTGTCATGCTCCACAATCCCTGTTTGAGTATTTGGCTTAATTCATGCATTTAAGGCAATAAAAAACCCCGCATTTGCGAGGTTCGTTTGCTTAGTTCACAGGGCTATTTTAAGGCGCTGGCCTTGGGTGCTCTCCAAGAATCTTTAAATCAACCCCTTCAGGTGTGACGCCGTCTGCAACAGCCAGCAGGTATACATTCCCATCCATTTCTGAGCGATGCCTTACAACATTGAATTCGGCATATCCGACCTGTTGGGCAATTATTTCGTGAACTTCTCCAGGGCGAAACCCTTGAATTCTTACCGCAGGCATAAATGAAACAGTGGCATCACCATTGTATTCTTTATTTCTCAACGCGCCTTCGTGTCCGTGCCCAAACAAAATAAAGTCACAATCCATTATCATTTACCCTCATTAATATGAATCTCCATCTTACCAAGCGTCGCCTTCTTCGCTCTGTGATGTGCCAGATGTTCCCTGAAGTATTCACGCAGATGCTCAGGCTGCTCACGTTCGACAATCTCAGCGACTAACGGCTGGTTATACCGCTCCTTGAAAGCAACACCGCCCGCAGCTAAATCCACGTTAATTTTGTCCATTTCGTCTTTGGGTAGGTCAGCAAGATTGTATGACATATATCCTTCACTGTTGGAAGGATTATAGATTTAAAATGGAAGGCGTTGACAAAATAATATAAAACTCTAAGATTCAGACACCTAGGTCTTCGAGCAATCGAAACCAATGGAAGGGTGGCCGAGTGGTTTAAGGCAGCTCATTGATACTGAGCCATCGGTGAAAGCCGGTTCGCGGGTTCGAATCCCGCTCCTTATTTAGAAAGGTCGCTTAGGCGGCCTTTCGCCTTTCTATCAATAACCACCCTTCACGATGCCGCCAGCGGCCTCGATAGCTGTTTTCCACTCGTTATCGTATTTCGCCACGAACCCTGCATTAGCAGCCGTCCAGAACTTATCTTTTCTGTTTGGGCTGGCGACGACTATCTTGGGAGAGGTAATCTGCTTCGCTCACCATCCTGGTTATTCCGGTGCTGTCCGGCGCATCCTGCAAATAGCTGTTATGAATCTCATAAGTCTTGATAGACATAATGTGTTCCTTGAAAGAGGGTTAGTCGCCCATCTTGCGACCCTGACCATAACCATGGTCTTTGCTTAGTCCGCTGCGATTTCTTGCCTCAGCAGCAGCTTTACGAACCTGAATGCCATGCTCCCAACGCTCACGAGTAGGTGGCTGATTAGAGGCTCTCAAGCCGAGCATTCTCCAGAAGCGCTGTTCCGGTGTAAGAGTGTTGATTCGCGGATGTGGCTTGCCAGCGAGTGCGCATTCCATTGCGCTGACTACATCCAAGATATTGGCTCGGTACTGGCGTGAGGAATCCGTCCGGTCATCACTGACCTTAAGGGTGTCTAGCATCATGTGATTTACCTGCGGAGTGGGGTGGCTAGATGTGGCTACTAAAAGGGAATGTCATCATCAAAATCCATTGGTGGCTCGTTGTTTTGAGCTGCCGGTTGGTTGTGCTGTACAGGACGTGATTGCTGTGCGCCGCTCTGCGCTGGCTTGCTGCCTTCTGATTTACCGCCGAGCATCTGCATCGTGCCTCCGACATTGACGTGAACTTCAGTGGTGTACTTCTCGACTCCCGCCTGATCTGTCCATTTCCGTGTGTTCAGCTTGCCTTCGATGTAAACCTGAGAACCTTTCTTCAGGTACTCACCGGCGACCTCAGCCAACTTTCCAAACAGCACAACCCTATGCCATTCCGTTTTTTCTTTCTGCTCGCCGGTGGCTTTGTCACGCCAGCTTTCGGACGTCGCCAGAGTGATGTTGGCTACTGCGCCGCCGTTTGGCATGTAACGGATTTCCGGATCTTGTCCGAGATTACCAACGAGAATAACTTTGTTTACGCCTCTGCTTGCCATTTATGCCGCCTTCTTAAGTTCTGCGCCGCGCGTTTTGAATACCTCAACGCATTTGGTTTGATGTTCCGATGATGCCGCCAGTGCATTCCATGCTGGGGTGTAAATCCCTTTGAGCTCGTCCAGGCTCTGACAGGCTGCTGCTTGAGACGTAAAGTCAGCGAGAATTTGGTCTGGATTTCTGGCTGCTGGCTGATGAATAAAGGCATCAGCATCCTGAGCAGTCTCTTCCGTTGGGATGCAGAACGCCTGAAATGCTGCGTACTTGTAGGCGATAGACATGGCTTTGTTTGTGGCTTTATCCCCGCTATCCATAGCCTCACCAAAGGTGATCACCGTGTGCTTGCTACCGTCCTCAGTGGCAACAAAATCAAACTCAGCCTTCACGACGACATAGAACAGAACGCCGCCTTTTGCGGTGACACGCTCAGACACTGTCCGCTCCGTTATGCGTGGCAGTATCACCAGACCATTCTTCACCAGCGCCGGGGAGAGAGCGTTGTAGACCGCATCAATGCCGCGGAACTGGAATCCCTGCTGCTGGTTCCTGCTGTCCTTTGATATGCCTACTTCCGACAAGTCCTTTGCCACTCCAGCAATTGCTTTATAAACAGCCGTCATTCTGTGCCTCCTGAATCCTACTCATCTGCAGGGTGGTGCGGTGATCTGCATTAGCCTCAATCTGTGCCAACTCATCCGTGAATCGCTCGTCAGTAATCAGTCGCTCCCAGACTGATGTGCTATCAAGCGCTGCGTTAAATCGCTCGTCCTGAGTCATGCTGCGTCCTCCGCTGGCAAAGTCACGCCATAGCCTTCAGACCGGAGGTAGTCGCACATCTGCTCACGGTCTAGTTGGTGGTAAAGCTCTCGCTCATCCAGCGGCTCAAAGTCGATCTCAGGTTTCTTCGAGAAGAATTCCTGAGAGATGTGGATTTCTTTGCATTGAATTCTCATGGTTGGTCTGCCTGATTTAACGTTGCTACCAGCCGTTCAAATAACTTCTGGAGGAATGATTTAGGCGGCTGATTAAAACTTGCTGAGGTAACTCGGAAAGCCGGTGAGTGCTGCATTTTGGTCAAATAGTTAGTGGAGCAGCCCGATGTGGACTGCCCTACGATGGCTAAGGTCATCATTTGGGATACTCCGGTTTGATTAATAATTAATTGTGGTGTGGGGAATGTTGCCGTCTTTGATTTGCATCAGAACGTCGATAGCCTGAACTCGAGTCAGTCCGGCATGCGCTACGAGAGCATTCACAACGTCAGTGCCGATTGCTTTACGGTGGGCTTCATTTGCAGCTCGGGCAGCAGCTTCATCAGCGATGCGCTTCTCTTCTGCCAGACGAGCATCTTCTTTCTGCTTGGCTTCGCGCTGGATGCGGTCAGCTTCCTGCTTAGCCTTAAGCTGCTGAGCTGCGATAGCCTCCTGCTTCTCGCGTTCTGCTTGCTGCGCCGCTGCTAACCGGTCGGCTTCAGCCTTGTTGGCTGCATCGATGCGGTCTTGCTCTGCCTTCTGAGCCAGTGCAATGCGGTCACGTTCTGCTTGTTCTGCCTGAGCTTTCAGATCGGCTTCACGTTTTGCAGATGCTTCACGCTCACGTTGAATCCTTTCGTCGGCCTCACGCAGTGCTTGCTCGACTGCCTGACGCTTTAAGTCTTCTTCGTGAGCAGTGCGCTGGCGTTCCGCTTCTGCTTTAGCGTCGGCGGCGGCACGGTCGAACTTCTCGTTCATGAGCAGGGCGATTTCGTGATCTGCTTCCGCCAACTTAGCCAGGCGAATGTTTTCCTGTTCCGCCTCCCACTCTTCGCGAGGCTTCAGCGTTTTGGCCTTGAGAGCATCCAGCCGGTCACGAACTGTTTTTCGGTTGGCGTCAATTTTCTTGGGGATTTCTTTGTACTCATCGACAAGGTCTTTACCGAGGCCGTCGAGATATGTTTTGGTTTTGGCGATCTTCAAGCCAAGAGAGCCGATAGCGTCGCGACCTTTCTTAGTCGATACATCAGGCACAAACGAACCGACCTCTTGCTCAACCTTCAGCAGGATGGCTTCTATCTCATCGGGTGCAGTAAATACCGTGAGCGCGTTCTTAGGCTCGACGATAACCAGTTCAGTAGACTCACTCATGGCAACTCCTGTAATTGATTTATAAGCATGTCGAAGTGCACACTGATGTATGCGCTTTGAAATGAAATAGGTGGATGAAATGTTGATAAACAAAAAATTGAAATCTCCGATGTATGACACTCCAGAGAAGGGAAAACAGGCAAAACTTAACCATTGGTATGTACGTGAAATCGGCAGCGGCCAACCACACGATTGGTCATGGAAAGAATGGTGGGAATCTAATTTACTTGGATCGGCTCACATAGCTTGGCGGTCGACATGCATCGCCAAAAACTGTCCGAATCCCTTCAAACCGGTTCAAAGTTTTAAAGTGGACTTTGCAGCTCCTGACGGGAAGACTTACCCCCTTGAATTCAAACTGGCTCCGACTGGTCCAAATAAGTAAAAAAATGGCCTCTAAATTAGAGGCCGAATAGCTACACAGCATTAAGGTTGATAAGGGGCGCTATCACGATGCGCACTCAGTGAATGCGCAGCAGGAAGGGGCTCACTTAGTTGGAAGTTCTGGCAATGGCATCCAGTGGGTAAGGGCGTTGGGGCATATATCCCCAGTGTCTGGAAAGAAATCATCTTCAGTAAAATGCATAGTCCAGATGACGTCACAGTCATCAACAGCTAAGCAAAGAGTGTCCTCATCTGGCAGCCTGTCGCTGATGTTAATCCACTCACTCATACTTCCTCCTCAACTTTAATTTCAGCCCTTGCACGAAACGTATTGAGCTGGTCTTGTGACATGGTTTTATATTCCCGAGTGCCGGGAGTTATTAGCCTGTAAGTTCTATGGTCAGCCATCCTCAAGACGAGAAAGTGCTCACCGGTTAAAGTGTTTGTTAATCGCATGGGGATGACTCCGGTGGGGTGTAGTTATGCCGGGATATTTATCCATGCCCGGCGCATGGTTTCCCTGCTTTCCACAGTCAAAGGAAATTGATAATGTGGCTATTCCACAGTCAAAATAAGGAATATTTTTATGGCTCAGTTCATAGTCAGGGTAGAGATTCATTCGGCAAGCTCAGAAGATTATGAAAGTCTTCACGAAAAGATGAAGGCAAAGGGTTACAGCAGAGAAATTCAAGATGGTCAGGGCACTTGGTTTCATCTTCCTACTGCGGAATATACAGCTACAAAAAGCTCCAATGCTTTTGACGTCAGGGAAGAAGTCAGAGGTATAGCTAGCAGTGTCAAAAGTGGTCACTTTGTACTGGTAACTGAAGTTGCAAATATATCTTGGTGGTTGTCTAAGAAATAGATAACCCCCCAGCACACGCGTGTCATGAAAAAGTTTTCCTGCGCTGAATTTCATAGCGAAGGGCTTTGATGGAGATTTCTAAGGCATCTTTAAAACTGATGCCTTCTTCTTCTGATTGCTTAACAACATCTCTTAATTGTTTATTTTGTTCCATTCTCTCAACCTCTCATAACGTGATATGGATGTTCGTATTTATCGCTGCGATGACCGGCGGCGATGATTTTTGGCAATAAAAAAGGCCACCTAAGTGACCTTTGATGATGTGTTGCCCGTTTCATTATTTTACTTTTAACTCTCTCTTTGCTTCTGCTACCAACGAACTTAACAAATCTTCAGCAGCGGCATAATCTTCATTGGCAGCCTCAAAAGTAGTCAGAGAGTCCTCGTTAAAGGCATCCCTAGTGGATTGTCTTCTTTTTAGGAATGCATTAACAATGGATGATGCTTTACTTGTTAAAGTAAATTCTGATAGTTGAGCAATGCGCTCTATCTCTTGAACAGTTTCCCAATAACTATCCGTTAACGACCGCTCTGTTTCGGGTGGGTGTCTTTTGAAGTCCCTACTTTGAAGATCTTCTTTCATGGATTCAACTTCGAGATAATAATCTTCCGTCATTTTAAGCTTATAAGCTAAATCAATAACTTCGGTAAATGCTGCGAGTCTTTTTTCCCACCATTTTTCTTTATAAAAGCGATTTACGGCAAATTTTGCTGCAAGGAATGCAGCGATGAATGCCGCAATAACAGGTCCCGCTGCTTTTGATATCAGATCAAGCCAATCAAATGGTGCTGTGGTAGGTTCCATGCAAACTCCTTAAAATAATTCAGGAAGTTTAAATCAGTGGAATGCTTTTGCCACGCATCTTATGACTAACGTTAGCACATTTAACGATGATTTAATTTTATACAAAATCGTTCATTTGTTGCTATATTTCAAATGACTAGAGTCAAAAATCATGTCATTAGCTTTGAAAAAGGAGATAGTTATGATTGAAGTTGGTAAGTATGTCACTTGCACCTTTGATAAAGACAGGAGGAAATTCTTGGTTATTGCCATAGACACTTCAAAAACTCCACCATCTATATGTATTCGATATCCAAATGGTATGGAAGAGTGGGTTCCACAAAACACCATCGAGTCTGTGTTTGATAGTTCAGATTAATAGACCTTGCATTACCGAGCAGTTATTCTGCCAGATGAGTTCCTGAAACCAGCTCTATATATGGAGACATCTGGCAGGCATCCGTTATCTACGCTTGGGTAATGCTTCGTGGTAGTCGTAATGGTCGCTACTACAGATCTCATCGCTGGCTTACGTTTGCAGGTCAGCTCAGCTTTGCTCGGCGCTGCCGGTGATACATCCAGACCGGTAGAGAAGTCATTAACTGGAAGGGCCTGTAAGTGCTTGCGAGCTTCACGACGACGACTCTCAGATGTGCCAGTGAATTGCGTTCTGCGTGTCATAAAAACCTCCTGTGTGAGTTTTGGGATGTGATGCCAGGTGCTGATCTTCTGGTTGCTTCGATGAGCTGCAATTCATCACATCCCAAAACTGACGCTTTGGTATTAATTGGCCTTGCGGCCACGTAGGTGATCCTCACCGTTGTTCAAAGAGCGTATCAAGCGGGTCGTTTCGTTTTGATGAAACAAATATACTCGTGAGTAAACTATCTGTCTATACCCACAAGTAAATTATTTAACTACTTACGAGTAAAGGTATTGATAGTTAGAGTAATTTAATTTTGATTTTCTTCAGGCGTGACTCATCGCGCCTGCGTTTAGGTGTGGTGAATTGGTGGGTAAGGGAGGATTTAGCGGATTACAGGCACAAAAAACCCGGCTCCATGGCCGGGTTTTTTAAAACTTGCTTTCAATTTGTAGTTTCTTTTTCGTATTTGGCAACCCTGCGGGCAGCCTCTTTCAATTTATTTGTTCGTTCCTCTGTCCATTCGATAGCCGACCCTCCGGTAGGGGCGTAAGCTTGAATAGAGCCAGATTTCAAGGCCTGAATAATATCATCTGCCTGAGCGTGCTCCCTCAATGGGATAGAGGTTACATTTTCAGAGTTTGCGGCGTAAACCCCTTTAAATTTCATAAGGATACCTCTCTCTGTCATTGCGTTCATTATGGTATCATAATCCAGATTTTCATCGTTTAAGTTATGATTCTGTGTGTCTAATTCAAGAAATTTCACCTCACCCCCAGACTTAGGATCTGAGAATTTTGCTACTTCTACCGAAGACTTAGGGCAACCGCATTTCATGAATGCACTTGCCGCATATGCTCCGCCTGAACCAGAAAAAACAGAAATCAAAGAATCTTTTTCAGTGTCATAGACAACATGCTTTGGCCCTGCATCAAAAAGACGCTCTCCTTCAGCAGAGATCATCATTATTGAAACTAGGTATTTGCTCTGCATTTTTAACTCTGGAATCGCGTCAGGGTCAAATGGCTCAGCAGTCCACCATTGCTTTAGATTCTGAATCGTCAAGCCGTCGCCTGCGCAGATTAAAGCACCACCCCGGCGATTACAGATCTTGTTGAATCCAGTGTCATCTACATAAAGAATATGCATTCCATCAATGAGATCAACATCTGCGGACCAGCGAGTATCGCTCGCTACAATTTTGTTAAGGCAGTCATATGCGGTAGTTGTCATTAAGTGTAGCCCATCTAGAAGCAATCGAAGACTAACTGAATCGCCTTGGCAAATCCAATAGCTTCTTCTTATTGTTGTAAGTGAATTTAGATTAATATTTATAAGTTATAAATTCAGACTTATCTAGATAGACTTTAAAAAAATAACGCAAATTCCTATTGACGGAATTATCGATGATTAGCACTTTAATTTTTCAAAGACTTGGCATTGCAGCACCGCTGGCAAAGAACCACACCATAAATCCTACAGCACCTACCAGTATGATAACTGGGGGTATAAATTTAAATTTCATATGCGAATCCAACTGTTTGACGAAAAGCCCTTCATGCCACTGAACCGACTCAGACTTTCGCCTATTCATCTGACACATCACCATTTGCAACAAAACGAGTGGCTTTAATGATGGCAGATACATATTCCATCTTCTCAATCTCGGATTGCTGTAGCGTAATAGGGCGGTGATCGTTGTTGATGCTTGAAAGCTGAAACGCCCCATCACGCATCTTGGTCATCACCTTAATCATGTTGTGCCCATCAGTAGTTCTGACAAACACCTCATCACCAGATTGCACTCTCGTCCCTGGCTCAATAACAACGAACTCACCTGATTGAATGCGGGGATGCATGCTGTCACCCCGGACCCGGAGTCCATATGCATTAGGGTCGGCACTATAAATTTGCAACCAGCCAGCTGGATGCTCTTCCATCTGAATCATGCCATCAACCCCCAATGCAGCTTCGCCTACGACAGGCACAGCACCCAATCGTACCCTGCCAACGTATTCAATCTCATCGGGTATTGTTGTGCTAGCGGCAACAATGCCATCCATTGTCCCGCGGGGAAGATTGAGAGCGTCTTCGATCATCTGCACGGATTTCTCGCCAATGTTCCTTTTGTTTTTCTTCCCTTCTGGATAGAGCATCCGGGAGATAACCGACTCGGCGATCCCTACTTTTTCAGAAAGCGCTTTCTGTGAGCCGTGAGAATCCACCAACCCTTGCAGTGCTAGCCGTCTGCGCTCGTACATGTCAAAACCATCATCACTTTTCATGCAGTTATCTTACCGAGTAATACCTTCAGGTAAATAACCTAAAAGTATTGCAAGTTCTATACTTGCGAGTATACTTGAGTTAATTATCACGCAAGGAGCTCGTATGGAAACTCTACGAAGTTATTTAAACGCCTTGTCGATATCAATGCAGCGTGATTTCGCAGCCAATTGCGGAACATCTGTTGAGTATCTTCGTAAGGCAATCAGTACAAAGCAAAAACTTGGCGCAGCTCTTTCAGTGCAAATTGAAGTCAACTCTAAGTGCAGCGTTCTGCGTAAAGATCTGCACCCAGATGACTGGTTTAAAATCTGGCCTGAACTGGCCGAAGCCGCTTAATCCTCACCGCTCTTTTCACAATGGACATTCGTCCTACGTCGCTGCAAAGCGAATTCCAAAAAAAAAAGCAAATCTAACTGTGGTCATCCCCACGGGCTGATCACGCAAACACACAACTAACCAACAACGGAAGTATCACGCATGGACATTGCAAGCACTCGCAATAAAGCGAATGAAATCACAAGCAAGATTATGAATGGCATAGCTATTCGTGGTCAGCGAGCAGTAGCAAAAGCTATAGGCGTTAACGAGTCACAAATCACTAGATGGAAAGAAACGATGATCCCCAAGATGGGAATGCTTCTGGCAGTTCTGGAATGGGGAGTAGAGGACGAGGAATTGTCGAAGCTGGCTAAGTCAGTAGCGCGGTTACTCACAAAAGAAAACGCCCCGGAATGTATCGAGCATTTCGAGGCGTAGTTGCAAATTAACTGGATCAATTCACAGGAGTAATTATGTCATCCCTTTCCCTTTTGTACAAATCGAAAGATAAAAACGGCACCGAGACGACGGTAAAGAAAACGTTTCTGGTTCCGCTGAGTGAGCTATATGTCGAACCGGGCTTTAACGTCCGGGATATCGACCAGGCGCATGTTGAAGAATTCCGTGATGCGTTTATCGACGGTGAATACCTGCCTCCTCTGGCTGTTCAGGTTACAGAGCAGGGCGTCAAGATTATCGACGGTCATCACCGGTATTACGGCGCCAAGCTGGCTACCGATGCCGGGCACGAAATCCCGCGTCTTGAGTGCAAAGACTTTGTAGGCAGTGAAGCCGATCGCATTGCCTTCATGGTCACCAGTTCTCAGGGTAAGCCACTGGCACCACTTGAACGCGCAGCTGCTTATCAACGCCTCAGCAACCAAGGATGGGAATCAGCGGAGATCGCCAAGAAGGTAAAGCGTTCTGTTGCTGAT
Organism: Rahnella sp. NRRL B-41462; assembly: GCF_003263525.1. NCBI lineage: Bacteria > Pseudomonadati > Pseudomonadota > Gammaproteobacteria > Enterobacterales > Yersiniaceae > Rahnella > Rahnella sp. NRRL B-41462. Next base: position 23,033 of record NZ_JYDF01000046.1, read on the forward strand.
GTTGAGCATCACCTTGCATTGCTGGAAGTCGGTGATGGCCTGATTGAGATGGTTAAGTCTGGCGAGGTTGCAGCAACAACTGCTGTCGCTCTCTCACGTGAGCATGGCGTGAATGCCTCATCAGTCGCAGCCGGTCGGATGGTGAAGGCTAGCTGGCAAAACGAAGCTCACGCGTTCTGATGCCATTCCGCTGTTCAGTGCCGTGAAGGCTCGCCGTCTGGTTGAGCTTTTGGTCGATGCTGAATTCGAAAGAAATGGTGATGGTGATTATCTAGCTCTCGCCATGGACACATCTGACGAAATTAACCGAATCATTGCTGAGTACCGGAAGGGGATTAGCAGTATTGGCACGGAGGCATCATGAATCTTGCATATGACGAAAACGTAATACCAATAAGACCTCCACTGGAGGTCGTGGAGCAGCGTGTGGCCGATACAGACGATGGATTCACCCGTCTGGCAAACGAGCTGTACGAGGAGCTTATCGGCGCAAACCTGACGAGGAATCAGGCTAAGGTAGCTCATGCCGTTTGTCGGAAAACATATGGCTTCAACAAGAAGATGGATCGGATTGCTGATAGCCAGATAGCTCTATTAACCAGATTGCCCCGGCAAAAAGTTAACAAGGCTAAAAATGAGCTATTAATCATGAAGGTTTTGCTCAGAGACGGGCAACTGATAGGGCCAAATAAAGCCTTATCAGAATGGCAAATTCCAGAGTGTCACTTAAACAATGTCAGTGTCACTACCGTAGTGACAAAAGATGTCACTAAAACGGTGACAGGGGTGTCACTACCTCAGGGACACACAAAAGACACTAATATAAAATACAAGAAAGACATTAAAAAACCTCCCTCAAAGAATTCTCGCGAATTCCGTGAGAAGGCTGTCGAATCATTTCTTGCTAAGCATCCTGAAGCGATCGGCGGAATTTACACACCATCAGGTGAGCAGTGGGGAACGGCGAATGACCTGATCGCCGCCAAGTGGATTTTCTCAGCCGTCCTGACAGTGAGTCCTACTGCCAAAGAGCCTAACTGGACGACATGGGCAAACACAATCCGGCTGATGAGACTACAGGACAACCGTACTCACAAAGAAATCTGCTCACTCTTCAAATGGGCGAACAAAGACACCTTCTGGTCTTCAAACGTTTTATCCCCTGCAAAGCTGCGTGAGAAGTGGGACACGCTGGCTGCCAAATCCATCCAGAAACAATCAACGCCTGCCGGACGTGGAAGCATTGACTTCGACAATCAGGACTGGGCTGAAGGGCTTCAGATATGAAAAATATTGTGACCGCAATTCAGCAGCGCGACGGAGCAGCACTGCAACGTAAGGCTGGGAGTGATGATCAAGCCAAGCCAGCCGCAATACCTGAGCGGGCGATCAAGTTATTCAATGAGTTGTTCCGTCAGCTTACAGCTGCGTTCCCGGCTGCGATGGCAAATATCAAATCTCAGGAAGATTTGAACGAGCTTCGGCGTCAATGGGTGCTGGCATTTTCGGAGAACGGAATTAACAACGTTTTTCAGGTTAACGCTGGAATGGCTATCGCTCGCAAGCAGGAAACACCTTATCTGCCTTCCCCTGGTCAATTCATCGCGTGGTGCAAACAGGGCGCTCTCAAAGCCGCTGGCCTGCCAGACGAAGATGAACTCTACGTAATGACCATGACATACGCATGCCGCCGTGGTGGCTACGTCAGTGCAGAGGCCTATCCATGGACGAGTTCAGCCGCTTACTGGATGGTGACCAATCTGTGCGATCACATGCGTCATGAGAACTGGTCAGAGGCTCAGCTCCGAAAGGGGTGCGGCACTGAGCTGAAACTGATGGCGAAGCGTATCGAAGCAGGGGAGAAGATTCCCGCACCGGTAGCCCGCATTCCACAGATGAGCGTTAAAAGCGCGATGAGCAAAAGCGATGGGTTGCGGAAGGTCGCAGAACTTCGCGAGAAGCTCGGTCTGAAGAAGGCTAACCCATGATAATCACACCAGACGACTACACCGTAATAGCCAGCTACGCAGCTGATGACTACGACTGGTTACAAGACATAAACGCACCAGCCAAGCGAGCCACCATGCTTGAATTCAGCGAGAAGGTTGCTGAGGTGTTCGTGCAGATAGGTGCCGGGCAAGTGAAAGGGGAATTCTGATGGGTTTATTTCATGGAATTATAGATTAAGGCTGGCTTAGCCAGCCTTACAAGTGCTTATTGTTGTACTTTTGATTGTTTATTGGCTTCAACCATTGCGGGAAGAGTGAAGGAATAAATTAGGAAAACTTCAGTAAAACCTATCATTTCTTCTGCATCATCCTTGGTGAACTCTTCATCAGAATGTACAGCACCGTTGGAATCTATCCTTACGATATGCGCCCACTCCTTCATTTGTTCAGTTATCAAACCTTTGCCATGAAGCATTGAAATACGTTGTGAAAGTTGTTCTTTTTTTGATTCATCCCCAAGTATTTCCCGCGTGGCTATGTCAAGAACCTTTCTACATAGCATTACGGAGGTTTCGAAATTTCCTTTATGAAGATTCTCTTTTGCCTCAATGAAAAACTTGGCGGCTCTTTCCGGGCAATCATCTGGGGCAGTATGCGATCTAGCTTTTGGAAAATAATCTACAAGCCGGAATTTCTGGCTCTGAGGCAGAGAGTCATCGCTGTTTTGTCTAGTGTAATCCATCGGACTATCTCCATATAGAGACATTACTTTTGTAGAGACAGGATTCGTGCAGCTTCTGCAAAAAAAACTAACGCAATACTCATTTCTGTTCGTTTGAACTTGACCATACGCTGTTAATACAGCCCTCTCTCTTAAGCAGTGAGGGCAGGTAATATCTAAAGTGAGAATCCCCATGAACGTATCCCTATCATCAAATGATATTCAAACCATATTAAGCAACTCCGATAGACCAGAGCATACCCTTTATCAACGATATGAAACATATTCTGGAGATCAAAAAATAGAATTTGTTATTGCACTAATAGGCAAACTAATTGAACAAGACCGAATGATTGCACCTGCAAGAAGGAGGGAGTTGTGACCAAACAAACCTACCAATTACGCAACGAACAAATCCTAACTAACGCAATAAACCACCTCCGCAACACTCCGCTTAATCCAGACAAACCTTACTTCGTTACCATTCAGGAAGCCACTCGCTCTCTATCTCAGAACGCCAAGCTTTGGTGTTGCCTGACTGATATCAGCGAGCAGGTCGTTTGGTATGGGCAGAAGCTCAGCACTGAAGACTGGAAGAACATTCTGACTGCAGGTCTGAAAGGGCAGCGTTCAGCTCCTGGCATTAACGGCGGCTTTGTTGTGCTCGGCCAATCTACCAGTAGGATGACAGTCGGAGAGATGAGTGAGCTTATCGAGATGATGAGCGCATTCGGCACGGAGCAGGGTGTCAGGTGGTCTGATGAATCACGTCAGGCATTGGAGTGGGCTCGGAGATTTGGCGAAACAAAGAGGGCGGCATGATGGGGAAAGTAAACGTCGAACGTACAAACGAATACCGGCAAGTTGTGCAGCAATACATCACAGAGCATCCCGGCAGTCAGACCAACCAGATAAGCAAAATTCTGCATGTAGGCCATCGCCGTGCAAGCTCCATTCTGATGATGCTGACTAACTGCGGTGATATTTATCGCGGCGGTAATCACAACAAGACTCGCTACTGGATAAGCGCAGCAGCCTGTAAGAAAGATGGAGTCTGTGAAGAAGCCGAGCAGGAGACTTTTGAAAGCAGGAGCAAGGGTAGCAGTTCCCGACACAACCAACACCATCGCACTACCTGCAGCTCAATGGTATTTCTCAGCAAGCGCAGGCCGCAATGCATCAACACCGTATTCGAAGAGTGCAAACAGAACTTTGGCATTCTGCCGGTATTGCAGGTAATGGCAGCAAGGAGAGTGGCATGTAAGATTATTCGAGGCTAGATAAATAGGATGATAAAGAAAAGAATGGTAATTAGAGGGCTAGGTTATAAATAGCCCTCTAATGATTTTAGTTTATATCATAGATCCTGCCTGGTGCAGTTCCGAAAACTACGGAATTAACATCCCAAGAAGCCTTGCCATTCACTACTTTACCAAATGCATAAGTATTAAGCCCCCAGCAATTCACATCTGTTGGAGGATATAGTTCATGTGCATCGATGATGTGTGATTGCGTTTGACCGTTAGGTTGGAATGAACCGTCAAGGAAGTAAAATGTCAGGGATACCTTTTGGTTTGTGTTATTCCTCCATCTATAACACTCAGTTGCTAATGTGGTTGTTGATACCAAAGATAGAATAATAAATAGCACTATTTTCATGATAGAAACTCCGAGGTTGTTGATTTTTTTATTAATCTAATTGACATGTATCCCAACTACAGGAGTTCCATTGCCCCCTCCCAGAGCCGCATATACCTGGATTTGCCTCTCTCTGGGCAAACAGGAATGTAGCTGTAGTTGATTTTTTTTCTCCTGCTTTCATGGGTCCCGAATATATTACTTGATTATCAGTAGGAAAAGGCTTGTTTCCTTCTCTTATCTCCACAAGGCAAAAGTCATGTGAAGCAACGAATATTTTAACATTCGCATCATCAGCAAAAACATAAGTAGGCATTATTAAACACAAAAAAGGTATTTTGTAATGCATAGGTCACCACCATTTTTATTTAAAACAACGATGTGTGTATTAACATGAAAATGTTCTCTTCACCTTCAATGGTATGTTAATACTTTGAAGATGAAAGACCATCATCTATATATATAATACATGCGAGCTAATACAACTAAGGTATGACAAAAATATAAATGTTAGGGGTTACAGCTATGAAACAACCCAGAAGGCGTAATTGCAAAATTTGCAAAACACGATTCAAACCAAACATGCCATATGAGTGGTGGTGCAACGAAGAACACAAGGAAGAGCTAATCACCAAGTTAGCAACCAAAGCGCGACAGAAGCGCATACAGCAACAGGAACGACAGCGAAAGGAAACAACCCAGCAGGAACGACGAAGCCTTAAGATTCGAAAGCTCGCAGTACAGCCCCGCAGTTACTTCATCAAGCAAGCCCAGCAAGCCGTAAACGCCTACATCCGAGAAAGAGACAAGCACCTTCCCTGCGTTTCATGTGGAACGTTGAGCGCTGCTCAATGGGATGCCGGCCATTATCGAACTACGGCCGCCGCCCCTCAGCTAAGGTTCGATCCTCGCCAAATCTGGAAGCAATGCAGCGTATGCAACCAGCACAAAAGCGGGAATCTGGTTCCGTACCGGGCAGAGCTCATCAGGCGCATTGGTCTGGCTGAAGTGGAAAGCATCGAAGGCAACCACGACCGGCACCGCTGGACGATTGAAGAGTGCAAGGCCATCAAGGCTGAGTATGTGCAGAAGCTAAAAGACCTCAGACAACTCGGAGAAGCAGCATGAACCTCGAAGCAACAGTCAAATACCACTTCCCGAAAACGGCCAATTTCGAAGGCATGCCACCAGCCACTAAATTAGATGCTCTCACCGGTACGGATCAGATGGCTGCCATGGGAATGGTTCAGTCTATTGCGCCGATGGGATTCAGCGCTTTTATGGGGAAGGTTGGGGTAAGTAAAAACGACGCAGAACGCGCCGTCACGTTGTTAACAGAATATGCATTACAAACCTGCGATAAGGTTGCAGCCTTACGCAAACTCGATATCGATGTTAAACCAGCCGTTGTGCAAACTCTCGCAACTTATGCCTACTTGGATTATTGCCGGGCAGCATCCAGCAAGAAGCCGTGTGAATGCTGCAAGGGTGAAGGATTCATTGCTGGGGAGGTTTTCACCATGAAGTCACACATGCCGTTTGTTGCTCAAGATGTCATGAGAACGGCCATTAAGTGGGGAGCTAAGGGTGTAATCCCATCAGAGTACGAAGTGCGACGGGAAATTCGCGAGCAGGTCAGGGTATTGTGCAAGGAATGTAATGGGAAAGGCACTCTATCAACCGCCTGTAGTGATTGCCGTGGACGAGGTGAGGCAGTAGACAGGGAGGAAACTAAGCGGCAGGGAGTCCCGGTAAGGTGCAAATGCAAGCGCTGCAACAGCAGAGGGTTCGAGAGGATCCTATCTACTGATGTCCACCGCGCAGTCTGTCAAATTACCGATGCGATCACCCTAGATACTTGGAAGAAGTCAGTTAAGCCGTTCTATGACGGACTTTCGACCAAGCTTGAAATTGAAGAGGAGTGGGCAAATTCTGCGCTAAACAAGGTCACTCAGTGATAGGTAAAGCAGCCCTCCTCGGAGGGTTTTTGCTTTTGATGGGCTACTTCATGAGCGCGGCTAGCCCAGCTGTAGTCACTGTCTGTACAATGGCTTTCAGCGATTCTGTCGTCATCTCTGATAGCTTGGTCTTTGCCTTCTCTTTTTCTGGATCGGATATGTTAGATAGAGATATAAGGTCTTCAAGCACAACCACGGCACTATGGTGAAATTTAATTGTTTGAACACCGAGGATTGCCCCAAGCCCTCCATCCTGGAGGATGAAGTCAATCCCTTTGGCGGTGATCTTCATAAGGTGGGTCTCAATGGTAACCCCTTGGAATCCGTATAAGGCATTAGTTATAACCAGCCCATGCTCCTCTAAGTACATCGCATTAGGGAAAAACTCTTCATCAGACTCGAACAAAGACTTTATTTCTATTTCGCCGTCCATATCAGGTGATTGTGGGAAATATCGTGAAAGAATCTCCAAAAGTTCTTTTTGCTTTTCTCGATCAAATCTACGCAAAGTAAAACTCCTTTTGTGGATAGGTGAATTGTAAATGTCAGATCTTGTTAACGATTGAAGACGATATAGGTAATTTCCACCTATTTACAGAGTAAATTTGGAGTGGTTTACTATCTTCGATGTCATTAGAAGTTAAGCATAATATCAATAAAATTAATTATTTGTCTTCAGGGAAGTTTCTCTTCACAACTTTCTCAATGACAGAAACTTTATCAGTCAAAACCCTCAGCCATTCTTGCAATTTATCCGGGGATTGCAGTTCATTTTCATCCATCTCCGGCATTTCCTCTACTTTAGGCGGAGTGAGGTAATCCTCTAAAATATAAACGATTTGAGCATTCATGGATCTGCCGCTTTTTTTAGCTAAATCTGCAATAGCTTCACGCATGCCATCAGGAAGCCTGAGCATGAATTTATCGTAATCTTTGACTGGTTTTTCTGACATAAGCACCTCGAAATTTTCTTGATGCTATCACATTGACATCATCAGTAAATCGAGTCATAGTGACATCATGTCATCGTGACATCATTGGAGGTAAGGATTTTGGATACTTTATATACCCAAGCAAAAAGTGAGAAATTCATGCTGCGATTGCCAGAGCTAATGAAAGAAGAAATTAAGCGGATGGCGGAGATGGATGGGATTTCTATTAATTCGGCCATTGTACAGAGATTGGCGCGTTGCTTGAGAGAGGAAAGATCTAATGCAGCGTAAAAACAGTGAAGCCCTAACTACTTGCGATAGTCAGGGCCTCGGCGTCAGAAACCTTAAGCGAGTAACCGACATGAAAAGTATAGCGAATTCAGAACTTAATTTCCACGGTACAGCACTTTTTCCTGTGCAAGATGTTAATGGGGTTTGGCTAACCTCAGCAGATGTGGCAAAGGCGCTGGGATACAAAAGCACTAAATCAATCTCAAACCTTTTTGCGCAATACGAGGACGAGTTTTCCCAGGGAATGACAATGGTCATCGAATCAGTGACCAATGGGATTAATGGGTCATCGCGCCGTATGAAGGTGCGAGTTTTCTCTCTACGTGGTGCGCACCTGATAGCAATGTTCGCTCGTACGCCGGTAGCCAAAGAATTCCGTCGCTGGATACTCGACATTCTGGATCGCGAAGTGGCTCATTCACCGATTGCCAAGCAGTTCACCGATGAAGAACTGATCAACCTTTCCTACATGTGGGTGTGGATGGACAAAGGCCGCCGTGTTGCCAAACAGGTTTACCCGGCACTGAACCAACTCGGCTCTCCTCACCATGGTTTCTTCTACGATATGGCAAACGAAAGTCACTACATGATCGACAAGGCGCGGGAAAGTCTGGTTCGCGAAACTGAGAATATCGACATGAATGGATTTCATGCCCGTAACGCACAAGGGATGTTAGATCGCTTGAATGGAAAGGAAGGGATTCACTGAAAGGCGCATGGGATGACGCGTTTGCTCTGGCATACGGCAATAAAAAAGCCAGTAGTTTGCAGCTACTGGCGTATGTCGAAACCCTTTCCAATCACAGAAGGATTTTTTAATGACCGAGTCAAATGTAGCAAAGAAATCTTTGCCTGTCATCGCTGGCGTTGACATTACTACTGATGCTGAAGGGCGATTTAACCTGAATGCACTTCATAAGGCCAGCGGAGAATCGGCACATAAGCGCCCATCCAAATGGCTCGCCACCGAGCAAGCGAAAGAGTTGATTTCTGAGCTTGAAAAGCAAAGCCCTATTTCGGGCTTAGGTGAAGAAGTAATCAAGTCTGTTAAGGGTGGGGCAGCACCGGGTACTTTCGCTCACGAACTTCTGGCAGTCGAGTATGCCGGTTGGATTTCGGCGTCGTACCGTCTGAAGGTCAACCAAACCTTCCTCGACTTTAAGACCGGCAAGCTTCAAACAGTATTTGACCCAATGGCAGCGCTTAACGATGCAGAGTTCCTTCGCGGTACTTTGCTCACATACAGCGAAAAGGTGATTGCCCTTGAACACAAGGTTGAGGAGATGCGACCTGATGTTGATGCGCTGGAACGTATTGCAAAAGCAGACGGTACTATGTGCATCACCAATGCCGCGAAGCATTTGCAGGTTCAGCCGAAATTCCTCTTCCGTTTGATGTCTGAAAATCATTGGATTTATCGCCGTACTGGCGGAAAAACATGGTTGGCGTATCAGGAGCGGATCCAGCAAGGAGTTCTTGAACATAAGGTCACCACAGTATCTCGCGGTGATGGAAGTGAAAAAGTAGTAGAACAAGTTCTCGTAACGGCAAAAGGGTTAACTAAACTTTCAAAGATGCTCGGCATTAGCGGCATAGCAGCTTAATCGGCGCAAATCCCCTCCAATCACCTAACCTCGCTCCGGCGGGGTTTTTTATTTACTGATCATCCGAACAGTTAAAGCTTGTAATTTCCCGAAACTGGGTTTATATTCCTCTAACACTAGAAATCCGTGAGTCTGTTACGGTGAGTGAAAAGTATAATGAAAAAGCCCTGAGTTAATAGCTCGGGGCTTTTGGCATCTAAAATATCTCTATTTTTGAGTGTCCCGTATTTCTGAATCTCTTCATATGGGCGAGGCTGATGCGAGATACAATGATGCTTATCTGATCAATGAAAAGTTGCCGAGATGAAAATGTATTATTGGTATCTTCAAGCACTGTGACCGTGAGCGATCCGGAAACTTTGGTTTGCGTGAAAAAGATATCAAGAGCGTTAAAGTCACTTTCATACTGGTTCAGAATCACTGAAGGTGCAGTTACCCCAAATTGGAGTGGCATATTTTATTTCCTTACGTTGGTAAATATTAATTTAGTTATCGGATGTGAAATAAATAACTTTAAGTGAAATGTTCGCCCCTATTCAAGAGCTGCCAATTTGGCGGCTTTTCTCGTTTTAGAGCCCGACCAATCAGTCACCTCACCCTCATGAAACCATGCGGTCGTAGCTCTATTCCCTATGACTAATACACGGCCCATTTAACCAAATGGGAGCGGAACTATGAAAATGGATCCAGTTAACCAACACAACCTGCCTTACTGGTGGTCAGCGGCACTTGGATTCTTTTCGCTGCTGTCACTCCAAGACTACGTTTTCATCATTGGTGCGGTCATCTCCGCCTTCTTCACGATCAAGACCTACTATGCCAAGCGCAAAGAGGAAGCAGATCGGATGCAAGAGGAGAGGCTCAGAACTCAGATTCTGAAGGACTACATTGATGGTGTTGCTCAGCGTCCAGTTAACGACCGTCCGGCTTCTGCAGAAGTCATCACAGAAGCTATGACAAAGATTGAGGGCTGACTATGGCTTCAGTATCCAAGAAGGGTGTAGTCGGCGGCGTCTGCGCAGTTATGACTATTATCGGTATTGTGGTATCAAGCGGAACGGTAAGAACAAGCGAATCAGGCCTCAAGCTTATCGGTGACGCGGAGAGCTGCCAGCGTGACCCATACGTTTGTCCTGCTGGTGTACTCACTGATGGCATTGGCAATACTCACGGCGTTAAAGCTGGAGTTAGGAAGTCTGATGCTCAGATTGCAGCTGATTGGGAGAAGAACATCCTCCAGGCTGAATCCTGCGTGAACAAATACGCAAACGGCAAGAAGCTGAATCAAGGCCAGTTCGACGCTGTCACCTCGATCACCTTCAACGCCGGTTGTAGCCAGATGCAGAAGTCCACGATGTTCAGGATGTTCCGTGATGGCAAATTCACCGAAGCGTGCAATCAGTTCCCGCGCTGGGTAAATGGAGGCGGCAAGCAATTGCCCGGCTTAGTTATCAGGCGTGAGAAGGAGAAAGCACTATGTCTCTCCGCTCCCAAATAATCGCCTTCCTCATTCTCGTCTTACTGGCAATCGGCTACGGAGAAATCAGGTACCGGAATGGCTGGTATGCACACTCTGACCAAATGAACGCAGCGGCGGCGAAGAAGCAGAAGAAAGCCGAAGCGAAGCTTGAACCAATAGAGAAGAAAGCCGCCACCGCCAAAAACGACGGAAAGGTCATCTACAAAACGATTACCCGCGACGTGGTGAAATATGTCCAAGACCCGAATCATACCAAGTGTGATTTTGATGCTGCTGCTATCAGGTTGCGTCAGCAGTCAATCGACGCTGCCAACAATATCGCAGGATTTGATGACGCCACCTTGCAAGGGAAGTGACGCTGGGAAGGATAGTGACGAAGACCTGCAAGCGGATAAAGAAACGGCAGAATGTTTGCGAGAACTTCGCCTGAATATCTACCGCTGGCAGGCGTGGTATAACTCGTATGGGAAGTGAGCGCTATATACTGGTAATATGAAATTTTCCCTGAGACTAAAATTCATGCAATCAGTATTGCCGTTGATTCAATCAGTTATTACAGTATCTGGAGCACTTATCGGTGCTTTTGGCGGTGCTTATCTAGCTAATAGATTTGCAGAGGTTAGATATCGGAAGCAGGTAGACAGAGAAGATGAAAAGGAAAGGACGAAGTTTTATAGAGAAAAAGGAGAAGAGCTTTATCTAATTTTATCTAAGTGGAGGAAAGAGCATTACTTTCTTCAGACGGGCCGCATGTGCTTCTTGCAAGGTACTTACACTAAAGATCAGCTAAAAGATCTTATCAACAGTCACGTTGACCCAGAAACACATGTAAAAGCTGGGGTGCTGATAGCTCTCTATTTTATCGACTTCGAGGAAAGACTAAAAAAAACTCACTCTATCATTGAGAAAAGCAATGTAGTTTACAAGTCTTTGAGTCATTCACAAAATTTGGAAGAGCGAAGCCAAAACGTTGAAAAAATGAGATTAGCAGCAAAAGAGTCTGAAATTAGCATCGATGAACTTTTAGAGGCGTTTAAATCGTATATGCGACAAAAATAATAAAAGCCTAACTATTAATTTTTACTGCACTCACAAATCCCATTTACGAGTGGGCTAGATAATGCCAAGAGAGTGAAGCGTTCTTACAAGGCTATCAACAGCCGTTATCAGCAACGTTAAATCATTCATAAAGCAAATTACAATTTTCAAAATCGACATGGTTGCACCCCTCAGTAGGTTGATTATCTATTGTGAGGGTTAATTCCTTCCCCTTTAGAGTGCAATTCTAAGGATCAACCAATGACTCAGAAGTGGACTATCACAGTAACAACAGAGTTAGGCGAAACCTTCACAGGCGCTATGACAAGACAGCAACCAGAACTGGTTAATGGATTCGTTGCTGTAGCCACGGAAGAAGGCGAGTGGATATTCCTGAAACCCGACACGGTAACAAAGATGCACTTCACTCCGGTTGCTGAAGAGGCGGCTGAGGAAACAGAAAAGGAATAACGAATGACCAAACCAGATTGGGAGGCCATCGAATCGGCGTACCGAGCTGGCTATATCCGTTTCCCATCAACGGTAACGCTGGCATTAGCAGAACTGTTTGGTATGTAAATTCGCACCTTGGAACCACTATCAGTAATAACTTCAATGGTTACAGAATTTGGCGGGGCTCCAGTGTCATCACCTGTAAAAGCCGTGACCATCTCAGCAGAGGATTTGTCCTCGATGATTGGCATTAGGTCGCCATTAACCAAACCTGCGTAAATTTTCACATTACTCATAAGCATCTTCCATAGGTAATTAAATGGCACTCACCGACAAGCAAGAAATGTTCTGTCGCGAGTACCTCATCGATTTGAACGCCACGCAAGCGGCAATTCGGGCGGGGTACAGCGAAAATACCGCCCGGAAGATTGGCAGTGAGAACCTCACAAAACCAGACGTCCAGAACAGAATCGCTGAACTTAAATTAGAACGGAATGAGCAGGTTAACATTGACGCAGCTTATGTTTTGAGACGCTTGGTTGAAATCGACCAGATGGATGTGCTCGACATCATGACCGATGACATGAGTATTAAACCCGTCTCTCAGTGGCCTGCATCTTGGCGTCGCTACCTGAGTGGTTTCGACCTAGCAGACATGTTTGAAGGACGAGGTGAAGAGCGCGAGATGGTCGGCATCCTCAAGAAAATTAAATGGCCCGATAAGGTCAAGAACCTCGAATTGCTAGGCAAGCACATTTCTGTCATGGCCTTCAGAGAGCAAGTAGAACAATCAGGCTCAGTCACTCACAACATCATGCCAGTTCCATCATGCAGCAGTGCTGAAGAGTGGGAGGCCGCCGCACAGCAACAGCAGAGCGAGGTATTAGGCAAATGAGCTACAACGTAGTTTGGAAGCCTTTGTCTGGCTCGCAGTCGCTTTCGCTTAGCTGCCCCTGTGACGAGATATTGTTTGAAGGAACGCGAGGACCCGGAAAGACAGCAGCGCAGTTGGCTCGCTTTCGTCGCAAGGTCGGCTTGGGGTACGGCACTTTTTGGCGTGGCGTCATCTTCGATACCGAATACAAAAACCTCGCCGACATAATCACCCAGTCAAAACGTATGTACCGCCTGTTTGGTGATGGTGCGCGATTCCTCAACTCAGCGTCAGAACTTCGCTGGGTATGGCCGACTGGTGAAGAGTTACTATTTCGCTTCGGCAAAGAAGAGAATGACTACTGGGACTATCACGGTCAGGAATTCCCGTTCATCGGCTTTAATGAGCTGACAAAGCAACCCAATGCTGATTTCTACGAGTCGATGTTTTCATGTAGGCGTTCATCATTCAGGCCGCAGGATTACCCGCTGGCAGATGGCACTTTGCTGCCGAACATCCCGCTTGAAACTTTCAACACGACTAACCCATTCGGCATAGGTCATACATGGGTAAAGAAGCGATTCATTGAGCCAGCGCCGCGTGGAACGATTATCCGTGACACGCAATTAGTTCCAAACCCTCAGACGCAGCAGGAAGAAAAGATAACTCTGACTCGCGTTGCTATTCACGGTTCATTCAAAGAAAACCCTTATCTCGACCCCGTATACATCGCCACGCTGATGAACATCAAAGACCCGAACAAGCGCAAAGCTTGGGTTGAAGGTTCATGGGATGTCACCAGCGGCGGCAGATTTGACCATCTTTGGAATGACGCCTTACATGTTATTAAGCCTTTCACTATTCCTGAAAGTTGGACTGTAGACCGGTCTCATGACTGGGGCGAGTCTAAGCCATTCTCTAATCTTTGGTGGGCTCAGGCAGATGGTACGGAGGCGGTGTTACCCGATGGTTCTAATTTCTGCCCGCCATCGGGGTCCCTCATCCTAATCGGTGAGTGGTACGGCTGCCCGCCGGATGAGCTGAACAAAGGCCTGAACATGTCATCTACCAATGTCGCCAAAGGTGTTGCGTGGTTGGATAAGCGACTTGTTGGCGAAGATGCTGACGAGCCAGAGGAAACTAAAGGGCAAGGTCAAATGCACATCATGCCTGGCATTTGCGCCAAGGTTATCCCCGGACCAGCTGACAGTGCGATTTACAATACTGCTGACAATGAACTCTCCATAGGCCAGAAGATGGAGAACCAGGGCGTTAAGTGGCTTGAGTCAAACAAGAAGCCCGGATCACGCATCAACGGCGCTTCACTCTTCGCCGACATGCTCGAAGCTGTCATTGAAGGCAAGAAGACCGAATCAGGAATACCTGAAAAGCCTGCTCTCTACGTATTCGATTATTGCCGTGGCTGGATAAGCCGAGTTCCAGTTTTAGTCCGTGATGAAAAGAACCCTGATGACGTGGACACCACGCAGGAAGATCACGACTGGGACGCAACCCGATATCGCGTTCTGCATTCACCTAAGCAGGTCGGCGCTGTATTCTTCTAAGGAGCAATCAGTGAGCAATGCCAATAATCAGGTTCAATTCCTCGTAAATGCCCTCGCTGAGCAAGTCTCGGTGGGTCGCCAGCGTGCGTTATACGCCGGTCAGTTTAACGGGAACACCAAGCGCACCACCTTATGGGAAGAGTTTGGGTACCCGGACACCGTAAGTTTTGCAACTTTCTATCGAACATACCGTAGAAATTCAGCCGCATATGCCGGTGTGCATGTGACTCTAGATTCCTGCTGGATAGATAAGCCAATCATCATTGATGGCCCTCTCGCTGATAAGAAGAAGAAAGAAACGCCTTGGGAAAAGACTGTAACCAAGCTTCTTAAAAAGTATTGGGAAAAAATCAAGGATGCCGACCGTCGCAACATGGTCGGGCATTACTCGGCGATCATTCTGCAAATAAAAGACAATCGTGACTGGTCAGAGCCCGTAGATAAGGCGCTGGTTGCAAGACTAGGCGAGGCCGCTTTAGTTAAGTTGATACCCGCATGGGAATCACAGATTAAGCCTGGCAGTTATGACATAGACACGCGGTCAGATACTTACAGTCAGCCAGTCAACTACACGTTCAATGAGCAGCCAGTCGGTGATGACGGAACATACGGCAATGTAAGAAGCATCACAGTGCATCCAGATCGAGTGATAATTCTTGCCGAGGGCTCAGAAGACGACAATATGCTTTCCGGTGAACCTCTCAATGAGGCGGGATTTAATGATCTGCTGGACATTGAGAAGACCAAAGGCGGCAGCGCAGAAGGGTTCCTGAAGAACGCCAGTCGCCAGCTTGGCATAGAGTTCACCAAAGATACTGACATGGAAACCCTTAAAAAGGCGGCTGTGGCAGCAGGCTATAAAGATTTAGGTGATGCTCTCAATGACAAGATAACTCGTCTCAATCGGGGATCTGACTCTTCTTTGGTGATGCAGGCGGGACAGGCTTCAGTTCTATCGGTGGCCGCTGCTGACCCAACGCCATCATGGACTGTTTCAGCCAACAGCTACGCAGCAACTATCCGCTGCCCATTCAACATTCTATTCGGTAAGCAAACGGGCAACCTTGCTTCAACGGAAGACAAGAAAGCGTGGGCTGCGCGATGCAATTCCCGAAGAAGTAGTTGGCTATCGTACATCATCACTACCGTCGTTCAGAGCTGGTGTGATCTTGGGGTAATTCCTCAGCCTACGACGGGAGAAGTCACCGTCGATTGGTCAGACTTACTCGCGCCAGGCGACAGCGAGAAGCTCGATAACATGGGCAAGCTTGCAGACATCGCGCAGAAAACTCAGCAGGCATACGGAACGCCAGCGGTAGAGATTAACGAAATCCGTGCTGCCGGTGAGCTTGAACCAATGACTGAGTCGCCAGAACCAGACCCTAACTCAAAACCAACCGGTAAGGATCCGCTGAATGGAGATGACAACAGCGACCCGACTCGGGACACCAATCGTACCCCGAAATAAAGCCGACCCTACGCAGTCATATCGAGCAGTAAACAAGATGTACCGGAATATCGAAGAAAGGTATCTCGGCATCAAGACTGACCTGAAGCAACTACTTGATGCCAGGCTAACCGGCAGGGTAAGAGAGGGTAACGCTCAGGTGTCATTCGCGGTGCATAGCGATATCATCTATCAGGTGAATGCGGCCACTTATGTCTACGACATGACTGCGCAGCAACTCGCCGACCTGTTGGAACGTGTGCAGGTGATTCTTGATGATCACCTTCTAGGTGGTTTAGGTCAGGACATGTGGGCGCTTGCGTATGTCGCCGAAGAGTATCAGCGGGGCACATTGAATGCTTTCACCAATCTATCTGTTCAATCGCCGGTTTACGCATCGCAGACAACGCTCAGCCAGTTACTTTCATCACCGGCCTACCAGAACCAGATAGCAGCGGCATACGTGAGTACGTACAGCGATTGGGTAGGCATAAGCGACAAGGCTCGCGCCGACCTCGCCAACGTGATTTCTGATGGCATTGGGCGCGGTGTTAATCCGAAAGAAACGGCCAGCCTGATTAGTAAACGCCTTGATGTGTCTATGTCAGATGCGAAGAACATTGCTCAGACTGAACAGGTAGGTGCACTGCGTGAGGCACAATGGAACGAGACTGACTGGGCTGCTGATAGGCTTGGTCTAAATACTGGACTGCTTCACTTATCGGCGTTGAAACCCACCACTCGACAGACTCACGCTTTCTGGCATGGCAAAGTAAGGACTACGCAAGAGGTCCGCGACTGGTATGCGGTAGATGGTAATAGATTTCACTGCTACTGCAGCCAGATTCCGGTGATGCTTAACTACGACGGCAGCATCTTCAATGAGGGGTTGGCGGATAAGTTGATGAAAGAACGTAAACTATGGACACTAGTTGACGATAATGAGTGATACAAAATCGTGAGATAGGTGCAGATAGTGAAAAGAGAAGACTCCTCCAACTACGTTTATCATTGGATCAAAACTGATACAGAAAGCGATGATCCGGATGTGCTTTTTCCCGCAGCTTTCGATGTTATCAAAAGCATCATTCATGATGGTGTAATCAGAGGAAGCGATAAATTCATCATCGGGAAAGATAAATGCGTTTGCTTCACTGAATCACCTCGAAACTTCATTGTTAGTGACGTTTCAAGATATCAACCATTCGGATTTGGATTTTCAAAGAAAAGAATATTTGAAATGGGAGGGAGGCCTGTAATTTACCAACCATCTAGTGAACTTCCATTAATCGATAAATCAATAAGATGGAGACACGTCCAGTACGACCCAGTGACAGAAACCACCACCAATAAATTGGGTGTGGATTTTACATGGGAAAGGGAATGGCGGCTCAAGGCGGATGAAATTGATATTCTCGAATGCGTCGAGATTGTAGTTCCAAGTCAGAAGTATGCAAAAGCCATTAACGATTGGATTGATGCAGGAATAGACTTCACTATGTGGCGAAATGATGTTTCATATGGGTACCCAGTGCCAGATGAACCTTACATTTCTTACGACGAAAGATTCAGAAGCATCATTCTCACGCTTGCTGATGAAATTTAAAATTGTCCTCTGAAAGGAGGCTGTTATTGCGGCGTAACTTAATCGGTAGAGTAACGCATCAACGCGACCCTTGGGTCGTGCTCGGTACGGCATGATGTTGACGCCTGACGAGAGTGCTGGTTCGAGTCCAGCAGCCGCAACCCATTGCAGGCCCAGCCATAGCGCTGGGTTTTTTATTGCCTGAAATCCACCAGAGAGGACACAGCATGTCACGCATCTGCGTAAACGTGCTGTCGGTCATCAACTCCGCTTCAAACATCACCACCGAAACAATCAACGGAAAACCACACATCGTGGTTCGTGGCGTCACGCCTATCGTTGACGACATCGTTATGAATCGGAAGTTATACCCGGCAGCTGAGATTGAAAAAAGCTACAAGTCGCTTGAACGCAACCCTATGCCGTTCGGGCATCCGAAGGTAAATGGTAAGCATATTTCGGCGCGGGATGTTCAAGCGGTTAATGACTACCACGTAGGTGCCTGGCTGCAGAACGTCAACCGTGATGGAGGCAAGGTTTCAGGCGATATGTACGTTGATCGGCGCTATGCAGAGGGTAGCGACAACGGAAAACGCCTCGTTCAGCGTCTGGATGATATGGCAGCAGGCAAGAACGTTGACCCCGTTCATATCTCAACCGGTCTGCTTCACAAAGAAATCACCGCGAATGGCGAATCCAAGGGTAAGCGTTACGAGAAAATCGTCACCAACATGGACTTCGATCACGTCGCTGTATTGCTTGACCAGCCCGGGGCTGGGACTCCAGAAGAAGGGGTTGGCATCTTCGTAAACGCAGAAGGTGATGAGCGAGAAATCGAAACAGCAAACATCGCTGACTCAGCAATTCCCGACCCGCAAGACCCCGCTATTAAGCAGTTCTTTAACCAATTCATGGCGTTTTTCAGCGCCAATAATAAGCCCGTCAAAGAGGAAACAAAACCGATGAAAGAACTCATCACCAACGCGCTGAAAGCGAAAGGCAAAGAGGTCGAAGGTAAGACCGAGGCTGAGCTGATGGATGCGTATAACCAGATGGTTGCCGACGATGCTAAGGCGAAAGCTGATGCAGAAGAAAAAACCAAGAAAGACAAAGAAGAGGCTGACAAAAAAGCCAAAGAGACCACCACCAACAACGAAGAGGCTCCTGTTTGGTTCAAGCCTTTTGCTGAAAAGCTCAACGCTATCGAAACCGGCCTGACTGCTAACTCTGACAAAGAGAAAGGCGAGAAGCGCGCAGCAGTTAAAGCCAAGTTCGGCATGACTGATGTCGCGGTCAATGCGCTCGACGGCGAACCACTGAATGAGCTCTTTGCTCAATGCTCAACATCCACCGGCCTGAATGGTTCATTCCGTCAAGCCAACTCATCTGAATCAGTCAGCGAAATGCCGGAGTAAATAATGGCTAAAGATGGAAAGCACGTAATCCACGCGGGTGGCATCTTCGCAAATCCGCAATTGCATCGTGAAGGTGCGGCAGCGGCGGCAACCCCTCCGGGGACAGTTGGTTTCTTCGATAACACCACCAAGAAATTCACAGCCTCTGTAGATGGCAATGAAGATGCAATCCTGTATGTCGCGAACTACGACTACCTGCGCTGCAAAACGGTGGATGACACCATTGCTGCGGGTGATTGGGTTGTAGCAATGCACCCAACACCAGGCGTTTTCTTCAACGTTCCGGCAGCAGCAGGCACATACACTAAAGGCCAGCCTCTCTCTATTGCTAACGGTCGAGTGAAGGCTAAAGCAACCGGAGAATCTACCCGTGCATACGTAGAAGAAGATCGTTCATACACCATTGCGACAGCAGGCCAGCTCCTGCGCGTTGTCATCAAGTAAGGAGCACCGAATGTTTGCATTTTCCACTAAGAAGGCGACCGAGACCGCAAACCTTGAGGCTAACATGGCTCAGTTTCACGAGCTTCAGTTTGCCCGTAACTCCAGCGCTCAGGCAGTAGCAGATTTTATTGCACGTACTCGCGTGCGTGGTGAAGCTGCCAATGCTCCGGCTCTTGATGCAGTGAACGCAGTCGATGATATTCGTCGCCTGTACAAAGCATACGATCAGACCGTTCTGAAAGAGTTTGAACCCAACACTGAGTTCACCCTGCTGAACGACCTGATGCCTCTGTCACGTTCAGTTCGTCTCGAAGAGTCAGTGTATGAGTACGCTCGCACCGGTGGCCGTGGTTGGGCTCACACATCAATGTCAGGCCAGATTGGTGCGGCACTCGATGCTAAATCCTACACCTTCGACGGTACAATGGTTCCTATCCACGACAGCGGCTTCAAGTTCAACTGGCGTGATCCGGTGTTCAACAAAGGCTCTGCACTGGCTTCATTGTCTGATGCACAGGCCGGTTCTGTTGATGATGTCCGTCGCCAGTATGTTGACTACATCTGGGAAGGTTTCCGCGACGCGGCTGGTAACTACATCAGCTTCGACGGCAAGACGTGGAAGGGCATTCGTCATGATGAGCGCGTTGCTCAGGTAACCCTGACCGTCAACTTCGCCACCAGCACTGACCCGAAAGCCATGCGAGGGGCAGCCATTTCTCTGCGCGACGTTCTGAAGCTGCAAAACCTGCAATATGGTCAGCAGACGTGGTACGTCTCCAGCGACATCATGTCCAACTGGGAACAGTACTTCGATGTGAACTCCCTGCGCACCGTGCTGGAAGAAATCGCGAAGTTGTCAGGTATTTCAGCCATTAAAGAAGATGCTGAGCTGACTGGCAATGAAATCGTGATCGTTCCTCTGCAAGCCGGTGTCATAGCTCCAATCGTTGGGCAGGCTTTCGGTACCGTTGCCGACCCTCGCCAGTTCTACAACTCCGACTACGTGTGGCGTACATGGGGTGCTGCTGGCCTGATGGTTAAACAGGACATCGCCGGTCACTTCTCTGTCATCCACGCATCCAGCTAAGGAAAAACCATGACACTCGTAAAAGTTTTAGTAGCAAACCTTTTTGCCGGTGCCAACTTCCAGAAACTGGAGATTGGTCAGTCATATGATGTTGATGACGGGGTTGCTGAAAAATGGATCGCCAGCGGAAAGGCTGAGAAGTCCACCGAGAAGAAAGGTGAGAAGCTGTTGTTTGAGGTGGCAACACCTTCGCCTCCTGTCTCATCTGATACCAAAGCTTTGCAGGATCAGATTGATGCCCTGACCAAAGCAGCAGAAGACGCAGAAGCGGCACATGCCGAATCTATAGCTGAAGTAACTAAGCGAGCAGAAGACGCAGAAGCGGCTCTGGCAGCAGCAACCAAAAAGGATAAGTAATCATGGCAGCCCCGCTAACGCCAGAAGATGTTCAAGCCTTTCTCGCCGAGCTGGGCTACACCATTCCTTCATCCTTGCTGACGCCCATCCTCTGCCGAGTTAATTCGATTATCGATTGCTTGGATGGGGCAGGCTATGACGACTGCACGCAGACATTAATCATGATGTATGCAGCCGCTCTAATGTCTGCCTCATCCGGTGCCAGGAAGATTAAATCGCAGAGTGCTCCATCGGGAGCGAGTCGCTCGTTTGAGTATGATGATGATTCTATTACTTGGCTGCGGGATTCTCTGTCTGCACTAGATACCTCAGGTTGCACAGGCGTTCTGCCAATCACGGTTGGCTCATCGGTTGGTTTCTTCGATGTTGTAGGAGGTTGCTGATGTCTGAGCCGAAAGAAGAAGACAAAGAAGAGAAGCCGGATTGTGAGAAGTGTCTAAATTGTCCGGGATGCCCTGACCAGTACGAGGACTATTTGTCATGAGCGCAGCAGCCAATTGGTCATACACAGCAACTGCGACTATCTGGAAGAATCTCGGAATCAGTGATGGTGGTGACTCGCTCGGCTTTGCTGCGCCGGTGGCAATCTTCTGTGATTACGAGGGTGGCCTGAGTAAGCGTCTGGCTAGCTTGGGCGCTGAAATCGTGGTGAAGAATACCATCTGGACGGAGTATTCCAGCGCTGCTTCTGGTGACTACATCCTTATTGGTGCATCTACAGATGCTGACCCACTGGCGGCGGGTGCTGATGAGGTTATGCAGGTCATTTGCTACGCCGACACCTTTGACCGCGTGGCAGATGATTACGCCATTCTCACGGGAGTCTGATATGGGCGTGAAAGTTAAAGGCGTTAAGCAGGCTCAGCGAAACATGGACGCCATCCTGAATAACATTCAGGGCAAGAAGATAGTCAGAGCACTGCAAAGCGCGATGATTATCGGGTCATCACAGGCCGCGCTGTACACGCCCATTGATACCTCACATCTGCTCAACAGTCAGTTCCGCGAAATCGTTGTAAACGGCACTCGTATCACCGGCAGGGTGGGATATTCGGCAAACTATGCTGCTTACGTCCATGACCCGGCTAACGTGCAGAACTTCAGACGCCCTACGGCTGAGAAAGAGTTCCTCACTAAAGGCTTTGAGGATGAGAGAGGGCTTATCGACAAAACAGTAGCTCAGGAGATGTCGCTATGACGCCTTCAATGGCTGACAGGGTGCGTGATTACTTCGTGGATGCTGGCCTGACGGCGGGATTCAAGGTTCAGAAGTTTGTTTGGAACGACACAGGAGTTCTGACAGACAAGTTCATGATATTCCGACCGAATGGCGGCTCGAACATCAGAAATGACCTCGGCGCTGAATACCTTGTTCTTGTTGATGTCATCGGTGCCAGGAACGGCAATCAGGCTGCCGACGATGCAACGCAGGCGATAATCGCCAATGTGCAGGCCAACCCAATGCCGAATGATTGCATCGGCCACATCGAAAACTTTGGCGGAATCCCGTCCCCCGTTCTCACTACAGAAGGCCGATTAGTTTACCGACTCCATTTCGCCTGTCTTTTTGCTGAATAAGCACAATCAAATCCCCTCAAGGTCGCCAATGGTGGCCTTTTTTTATATCTGAAACGAGGTAATTAATATGCAAGGTTGCACAACCGACAATGGTGCAGTATTCGGGCGCGCGTCGTCCTTGAGGTGTCTTTGGGCTGCCCAGAAACTCCGCCTTCTGAGGGCGACTGGCAGGCTTTGGGGGCTGGTACTAGCAAAGGCCTCGACTTCTCTCCTAACACCGTGAACTCAGATGCTGATGACACGGGCGCGTGGGTAGAAAACATC
This sequence comes from Rahnella sp. NRRL B-41462, assembly GCF_003263525.1. Lineage (NCBI taxonomy): Bacteria > Pseudomonadati > Pseudomonadota > Gammaproteobacteria > Enterobacterales > Yersiniaceae > Rahnella > Rahnella sp. NRRL B-41462. Next base: position 45,713 of record NZ_JYDF01000046.1, read on the forward strand.
GTGACTAACGCTGACGCAACGATTTCGTTCGAAGGTGAAGTGCGTAAAAACGACAAGTTGGATCAGTTCGGATTCGGCAAGTTGGTTAAGTACTTCGCAGATGAGTTGAATGCTAAACCAATTCGCCAGCCGACCATCTGGGTACGCCTGGAGGTGGGTCCAATTGAGTTCACCGGATACATGGTCATCACTGCTCTGACTCCGGCAGACGGTGGGACTAACGACCTGGTTACCTTCACTGTTGAATTCAAAGTAGCGAATAGCAATACGGTAAAAGTTGAGCAAGTCAGCCCCGAAGTGCCGGTAGCAAGCGTCATAGTAACCCCGGCGACATCCACGGGCGCAGTAGGATCTACCGTCCAACTGACGGCTAACGTGCTGCCAGCCGATGCGACCATTAAAACCGGCGCATGGACATCTTCAGATGCTACGAAGGCTACTGTCAGCTCAACCGGGCTCGTCACTCGCGTGGCGGTAGGCACAGCCACCATGACATTCACAACCACCGACGGTGCGAAAACTGGTACCAGTGCAATCACTGTTACCGCGTAATTATCACAGCGGGCATTTTCGAGTGTCCGCGATGATAATTAAAAAAAGCACAACGCAGGGATGGTCGACATCGCTTTTCAAGCTTTTTCTTTGCCAATGTTCCGTGATATAAATGCACCTTTAAAAGATGGGTTAGTTATACTCAATAAAACCAGTTAGAAAAGCCACATTATTTGGGGAGCTTTATAAAAATGCTTGTATTAGCCACAAGTAATAAAAAAATACTCATAGAGTCAGGAACGTTTAATGCTGAAGTGGACACGAACTCAGAGGCCACTTTGAAGCTTGTGTATGCAGGGCTTAATATTTATATTATTACAAATATTTTGCCAGATAGTCATACCGAAAACGAAGGATTGTCAGTTTCGGTAGAGGGTAATAGCATAACTTTTAAGCATTCTGCCCCTTTGCAAGCTTTCGGAGCTCCATGTGGATTGATTATCCCTAATGAAGTTGGCACTAAATCAAATGGGAAGAAAATCTATATTTCTTGGCTTTCATTTTTTCAAAAAACTGCTAATAATCGCATGGTTGTAGCAACCATGTATTCATTATATGAGGATGAGTGATGGATGATACTGCAACTCCTTCAGTAACCATCCCTGAAGAAAACCAAAAAAATTCTGGGAGCATACCCACCATAAAGGACGGAGGGGTTTCTGGGGCAAGCATGCCAGGTACTTTAGCTAAAGAAATTGGCACTGGAGAGCATGCTAAGGATTCATTTATATGGATGACATTAAAATATTGTTTCTATATTGGCGCCATTCTCAGTGCGTGTATTTTTTTGGCATATTTTCATTTTGCTTTTGATAGAAATGATCCGGATAGAATAGACGTAATTGCTGCACTTAAAGATATATGGTCAATCTTTACGCCAATACTTACACTTGCCCTGGGTTACGCATTCGGAAAGAAAGATAGAGATTTATAGGTAAGAATATCAATTGCAAGTTTTAAAAAAATCGAAAATATAAAACCTCGCCCCCGAAGGTTTTTTTTGCCCAAAGGACAGCAAATGGCCCCTCTGAAAGAGATTGGCGAGTGCCTGATAACTGCGGGCGATGATGATTATTTCTTTCGCCCGTCATTCGCCAACATGACGCGCATTGGTGAGCCAGACGAGATAGTCCGCGCCTTCTATGACCTTCACAACGACGCCGTAACGCCACTCTTTCAGCGAGCTATGGATGCTTACGGAACTATTCCCGCATGGCTCTATCAGTACGCCAATAGTCACCAAATATCTAAACCTGCAATAATGGCTGCAATCTCCGTTATCGCGGCATGTTGCGATAAAGACGCTACTCCATTGGCCGGCGAGATTATCCCTGGCAAAACCGGAAAGTGGGCGTTCGTCTACCGCAAAGGCCTGATGCACCCCATCGACATGATACTCATCGCGCAGTCGCTGATTACGCACGGCGTCATCGGCAAGGCAAAGGTGCGTCAATTACAGCGTAATGAGACAGGCAAGGCGACGACAGAGTTCAGAGCCTTCGAATACATCAGCGCAGCACGTAACCACTTCAGCATGTCGCGTACAGAGGCCGAGCAATTATCTATGACGGAGTTTCAGCTAATGCTAGCCGCCAAATACCCAGATCAAAAAGGCCTGACGCGAGACGAGTATGAGGCGGTAGCGGATGACTACCTTGCCAAGAGAGCTCGAAGGCTCGCTAAAGCGGGGTAACACATAATCTGCAGCCAAATCATTTTGAATTGCTGAGAGAATTTCAATGTTAAGATATTTCTTATTGAAACCAATGGAAACAAAACAATGAAAAATATTTTTATGATAGCTGCAAGTCTCTTTGTTCTTTCGGGCTGTGCCACAAAACAATATCCACAAGCGCCCGCTGTTACTGGTGAGGAATCTTCGGCATTTGACTGCCAAGCTGTTAAGCAAGAGATTGCTAAAACTCACAGCATCCAGAAAGAAATTGAAACTACTGGGGAGTTTGATGGCAGGACTGTGCTTGGGGCTCTGGGAGATTTTGGGATTGGTAATGGTATGGCAAAATCAGAAGCTACGAAAAAAGCTCAAGTCAGGCTAAATCAACTTCAAGCATTGGATTCAGCCAAGTGCAGCAAGCCATTGTCATAAACGCCTTGGAATAGAAACGAACCCTTTTTGGGTTTTTGCATCGAATACAAATAACCTCGCTTCGGCGGGGTTTTTTTATGCCCGGAGAAACTATGGCAGGCTCAGTTAACGCAGGTAGCATCGTATATGAAGTTGATTTAGACACTGCGCGCCTGCTAGCTGGCCGCAGGGAGGTAGATTCAGCGCTTAGCGGTCTGAGTGGGACGATGGGGCGCCTTGAGGCAAGCGTGAATCGAACAGAGCGTTCTATTGCGACCGTTTCAAAAATCATGTCAGGCCTGACGAATGTTGCGAAGGGCGTTGCAGCGGCAATTTCCATTCAGCAGATCACGGCGTACGGCAATGCATGGGTCACCGTCAGCAATAAATTAGTAAACTCGGTAAAGGCTAACGAGGACTTATTCACTATCACCCAACGTGTTTTTGATATCTCTCAGGATACGCGTTCCAGCCTTGAGGCGACTGCAACCCTTTATGGCAGACTGGAAAGGGCAACAAGAAGTGCCGGAACCAGCACAGCGGATCTGGTGAAATTGACGGAGACAATTAACAAAGGTTTGACTGTCTCCGGGGCCACAACCGAAGAAGCGTCATCAACGATGACTCAGTTATCTCAGGCGTTAGCATCTGGAGTACTGCGCGGTGAAGAGTTTAATTCAATATCTGAGAACGGGAGTCGTTTAGCACAGGCGCTGGCGTCTTCACTGGGTGTGACGATAGGACAGTTACGCGCAATGGCTGCTCAGGGGAAATTAACCACAGAAGTCGTGGTTAATGGCCTGCTTAAACAAAGCGATCAGATTGCCCAAGAGTTCAGCAATACCACGCTGACAATGAGTCAGGCATTTACTGTTGCGACAAACAACATCACGAAATTTGTGGGTGAAGCATCAAGCGTAAACACCACATTAAACGTCTTTAACCAAGGCGTTATCACGCTTAGTGAAAATCTCGACACTGTGGCGACGGTCATTGGTGGGTTCGCACTGATCATGGGTGGTCGATTTGTCGGCGCCCTGGCTGCGGCCACCAGCGCTCGCATCACCGACACGCTCGCAGCACAGGCGCAAGCCACGGCCACAGCGCAAGCCGCCGCAGCTGCAGAGGTCGCAGCGACTGTCACAACACGTAAGGCATTGTTGGACAAAGAAGCTGCGATCTCATCTCTGGCACTGGCGCAGGCGGAATATAACGTCGCCAAAGGGTCAGCCGCTGAGGCGTTTGCGCTTGAAAACCTCAACACAATTAAATCCGTTGCTATACAGCGTTCAGCAACATTCGCTGAAGCCCAAATAGCGCAGGCATCTGCTATTGTTGCGGCATCCACAGCAGCAGCTGCTGCCACAACAACCATTGGAAGTCTGGCGCGTGGAGCACTGTCACTAATTGGAGGCCCTGCTGGCGCAGCAGTCATCGCAGGGGCAGCAATATTCTATTTCTTCCAAAAGGCTCAACAGGCCAAACAAGAAAGCATCGATTTTGCTGACAAACTCGATGGTCTCATTGGCAAGATGAAGGAGATGAGTCAGATCCAGCTGACAGCAGAAATTGACAAGGCAAACAAGTCTATTGCTGTGCAGAACGGACTGCTAAGCAACAATGAGGCCACGCTTTCCGGACTTAATGCCCGCTTGGAAGAAGCCAGAAAAGCTGTTGCTGGAATGAGTCAAAGCGATTTGCTATATGCGTCTGCGGTCGACAATCTCAACACGCTTCAAAGCGAACAAATTCAGCTAACTGCCCAGGTTGAGAGAGAGCGAAACAAACTCAGCCAGACTATTAGCAAAACCGGCATCCTGCAGGCGCAGGCCAACGGTACATTCGCTCAGGGTATTGACCTCCTGAAACGTGATGGACATGAGGCCGGAGTTGCGGCCGGGCTTTTCAATCAGCTCGGAGATGCGCTGAACGTCGCAGCCAAGGCTAAGGATAATTTCAACTCTCAAAGCTTGATAGTTGGAGTTAGTGCGGCCGGACAAAAGCAACTTGATCAGCTTACTCAGGAAAATGAATTACTCCAGATAACTGATAAGCGCCTTAGGGCTGTAAAGTCCGCACGACTTGATGCGATAAACGCTGGCGAAGGTAACCAAAACGTCATCAATCAGGTTGGCGAACTTGCAGGGGCAAACTACGACCTGCAGCAAGCGGAAGCGGCGCGTAACAAGGCCGCCAAGGCCGGTGCTAAGATTGAAGATGAAGGCGCTAAGAAAATAGCTGACCTTCAACGACAGCTGGAATATCTGAAGCTGAGTTACGATGAAAACAGCCGAGAGGCTGCGGTATACAACGCAGTGCAATCCGCGGGAAGCAAGGCTACCGAACTTCAGAAGCAAGCTATTGGAGAGTATGCGGGCGCTTTGTTCGATGCCAAGCAAAAGCAGTCCGACCTTAACGCTGCCATTGCTGCTGACCCGGTTAGAAACGCTGATAAAACTTACTCTGATGCAACCAAACAGCTAAAACGCCAGCTTGACGAGGGGATCGTTGACCAGCAGCAATTCAACCAGGAGACCTTGAAACTCGCTCAAGACCACGCGAATGATATCGCCAAAGCCAACGTAGACTCCGTTATGACACCTGCAGCAGAGGCGGCTGGTACTGTAGACCCTGTTCAGCAGTTGGCAAACGAAAACGCTCAAAAGTTGGCCCTCATCCAGCAGTATACCCAGCAAAAAATCCTGACAGAGCAGCAGGGGCTGGCGTTGATGAATGCGGCCAATACGCAGTATGAGCAGCAGCGTATAGCAGCACAGTGGCAAATTTACCGTAACCAAAGCGCTGCAAACAGCCTGCTTGCAGATGCAGTCGATTCTCTGCAGGGTGGTGCGTCTAACGCCATAACAGGCCTCTTAAACGGAACTCAAAGCTTAAGCGAAGCATTTTCCAATATAGGCAGCACGATCCTCAACAGCGTGGTGAGTGGGCTGGTTGATATGGGCCTGCAGTATGTGAAAAACATGATGATGGGGCAAGTGGCTGCGACTGCTGCACTTGGTGCCACCGCTGCGCAGGCTACAGCTGCTGCTGGGATGTGGGCCCCTGCCGCTGTAAGTGCATCAATAGCAACCATGGGGTCGGCCTCGACGGTAGGAACCACGGCTTATTCAACAGCTCTCTTGGCATCAAAGGGAATGGCTGTAGCTGGGGCTCGTAAAAACGGCGGCCCGGTTAGCGCCGACAGCATGTACCGGGTTGGAGAAGGTGACAAACCTGAAATCTTCAAAGCCAGCAACGGTAGCCAGTACATGATCTCCGGTGATAACGGTTCTGTGATTAGCAATAAGGACATCGGCGGAAGTGGTTCGTCTGGTGGGATGATTCAGCAGATAAATAACTTCACATTCCAGAATGCGAGCGGCGATCAGCAGCAAGTGGCAACAACCTTTGCAAAAATCGCTTATGAGCAGTCTTTGCGCGCGATAAGGGACCAAAAAAGGCCAGGCGGTATGCTGACTAAATAAGGCGACATCTGTCGCCATATATATTACTCAGCAGCTTTGAAAGTTTGTTCAACGATATCTTGAATGTATCTATTCATCGAGTGCATATAGTTCATCAACTCTGGTGTAGCACCTTCGGCAGGCACCTCAATGGGCTTTGATGAAACCATACGCCGGAGCGCAGTCTTCTGTTCGTCGCTTAATACATGAATTACGTATGTGAGTAGCGTGCTCATCGCCATAACTTGCAATTCAGTTGGTAATTCTTTTTCCATCAGTAGTTTCCTTTCGAATGCTTGAGACATTCAAGCGCACTAATTTTAACCAATCTAATACCGGTGAAACAATGCCTGAAACTTTCACATGGAGCCCCCAAGCGGGCTTCACGGGCGAACGCACGCCTGATTTAGCCGTCGTGAAGTTGGGTGATGGCTACGAACAGCGCCAGGTGAAGGGTATCAACCCACTCATGGGGAAATACCCGCTCACCTTCATTGGCTACGACGATTCCAAATGCGTCCGGGTAAACGTGGCTAAAGCAGTGGATGCTTTCCTGACCGCGCGCATGGCAGTTGAATCGTTCTATTGGACGCCTCCTGATACCGGCGTGCAAGGGCTGTATGTGTGCCGATCCTGGTCGATGCAGAAGAACAAAGGCGTATATACGTTAACCGGAACGTTTGAGCAGGTGCCGCGATGAGAGACATACCAGCAGAACTCATCATTGAGAGCGTTGATGCCGGTGTCGGCGCGATGCTCGACCTTTTTGAAGTCGACTTGCAATCGTTCGGCGGTGATGTGGTCCGCTTCCACGCTGGCACCAATGGCTATTACAACGATGTCATTTGGCAGGGCCGCGCTTACTCGGCCTATCCGATCGCCGTTGAAGGCTTTGAGGTGAAATCGGAGGGGACATATTCACGGCCAACAATGAAGGTCGCGAACATCACTGGCCTAATCACCGGCATCAACCATGACTTTGATGACGCGCTGGGCGCCGTGGTGACCCGCCGGCAGGTGCTTGTTAAGCATCTGGACGTGGTGAACTTCCCTAACGGAAACGCTGATGCGGATCCGACGATGGAGGCGGTTTCGCGCTACGTCATTGAAGAGATGGCAGAAGAGACATTCGAAACGGTCACCTACAACCTCGCCACGCCGGTGGACTGCGATAACGCCATAATCCCGGCGCGCACCATCCTGGCCGATGTCTGCCAGTGGGTGTATCGCGGCGATGGCTGTGGCTACTCTGGCGGCGCGGTGGCCGATGAGAAGGACAACCCAACGTCTGACCTGTCCCGCGATAAGTGCTCGAAGCACCGTAGCGGATGCCGCCTTAGAAACCCCAAACCCAACT
>NZ_JYDF01000047.1:0-61469 GCF_003263525.1 Rahnella sp. NRRL B-41462
CTTAAACGATCGGCATTAGCCTTGTGCGGCTCCTTTTGTTTAGCTTTCACCGTCGTGAATTATTTTTGCGTGCCATCTTCAATTTTCGGCGGATAGGGCAGGTCAGCGGCTTTACGCATCTTCGCCACATCTTTCGCGGTGACCGTGGCTCCCGCCGGATTGCCAAACTGTGTGCTGACGTAATGACTCAGCGTCGCAATCTGGTCATCATCGAGCTGACAGGCAAACGACGGCATCATGATTTCGCCTTTATCCATGTGGCGCTGGACGCCGTTGAGGATGACCGAAACCTGATTGCGGCTGTCGTAAGAACCGGTGCTGGTATGGCTGAACAGTGACGGATAGGCATGGAATCCCTCGCCGCTGCCTTCACCGCCTTTGCCGTGACAGGCTGCGCAGCTGGCATTAAACAGGGCGGCGGCTGACTGGTCGATTGTCTGGCCTTCGGCGCGCAGTGGGTAAATATCCTGATTCTGCTCACCCCATGCATCTCGCGGTTTGGTTTGCTTGTCATCTCCGATTGCCGGGACGGAACGGATATAGGTGGCAATCGCGTTCAGGTCACTGTCTGAAAGATGCTGCAGACTGTGCTCAATGGCTTCTGACATCGCCCCTGACGCTGACGCCTTACCGGCAACAAAACCTGTTTTCAGGTAAGTCACCAGATCCTGCTGCGACCAGTTGCCGATCCCGGCATTTTTATCCGGCGTGATGTTGAAAGCTACCCATGAGCCTAAATCGCCACCGGAAAACGCTTTGTCGGTGTCCATGCCCATGGTCAGCGTGCGCGGCGTATGGCAGGTGCCGCAGTGTTCCAGCGCTTCCACCAGATAAGCCCCACGGTTCCAGTCCGCTGATTTGGACGGATCGTTTTTCAGCTCACCTTTGTCGAAGTTAAACAGCTTCCACACGCGCATGCCCCAGCGCTGGTTGAAAGGGAAGGACAAATCCGTCTGCGGGCCAGCGGAATGTACCGCGGGCAGCGACATCAGATAAGCTTTGATCGCTAAAACATCTTCACGTTTCATTTTGGTGAAGGAGTCGTAAGGCATAGCGGGATACAACTGTTGTCCGTCTTTGCCGACACCGTCACGTACCGCGCGCACGAATTCATCGTCCGTCCAGTTGCCAATACCAAACTGTTTGTCAGAAGAAATGTTGGTGCCGTAAATCACCCCGAAAGGCGACGCCAGCGGATAACCGCCGCCGAATTTTGCCGTTTTATCCGCCCCCGGCGCAGTATGGCAGGCGGTACAGTCACCGGCTGTCGCCAGATATTCACCGCGCTTAATTAAATCTGCGTTGCCCGCTGCGTCATCAGCCCGGGCGGCGTTAGCCGCGACCATTAACGGCAGCAACGCCAGCATGAATTTCATTTTCATTACTCAGTCCTCAGAAAATCAATCAGGCCAGGCTTTTCAGCACCGTATCAGCCATACGCAATGCCAGCGCAGTTCCCGACAGCGTGGAGTTCACCGTTGAAGCAGAGGGCATAATGCCGGTACCGGCGATGAACAGGTTCGGGTGGTCATGCGTACGGCAATCACCATCCACCACGGAATCTTTCGGGTCGCTGCCCATGATCATGGTGCCGGTAATATGCTGGTTGTTGTCGTACACCCCACGCTTGCTGTACACCACTTCGGTGCCGCCCATTTCTTTGACGATTTTCTGAAAATCAAGCATCGACTGGTCATAACCGCGGTGAACGTAGTCCGGGAATTTGTAATGCACTTCGAGGCGCGGAATACCCCATTCGTCTTTCTCGGTTTTGCTCAACACCACACGGTTTTCCGGTTCCGGCAGCATTTCCAGCAGGCATTTCAGCTGAATAAAACGCTCGGACTGATAGGTCAGTTTGTCGTTCAGCGCTTTACCGTAATAACCCTGACGCACCAGGCGCTCGGTCAGATAACGCACCGGCGACGTGTTGGCGACGTCGATACGCAGCGCAGAACGATCGCGGCGGAAATCACCATCACGCAGATTATTGATACTGCCCGGGCGCATCGGGCCGCGGCCGAAATACACTGGCTCGTCGGCGTAAAACTCAACAGAGGTGCCGGGGTGATCCATCAGATTTCGACCCACCATGCCGGAGCTGTTGGCGATACCGTTCGGGTATTTATCGCTGGTGGACATCAGCAACAGTTTCGGGCTTTCGATGCCGTTGGCGGTCAGCACGAAGCGTTTACCGGTGACTTTATGGGCCACTTTGTCAGCATCCAGATAGTGCACAGCCACGATCTCGCCGCTGTCATTGGCTTCGATGTTGTACACCACGGCATTGGCAATCACGCGCACACCGGCTTCGATAGCTTTGCGCGCCGAAATACCGCCGTGATACTGCGCATCAATCGGGCAAACAGGCATACAGTTATTGTTGCCGCAGCAGGCAGGACGACCGTCATAAGGAATACTGTTACGCGCCTGCGGGCCGATACCTAATACGTAACCGAGTTTGGCAATGCGTTTGCTGATGCGGTCAAAACCGTAGGGCAGCGGAATACCCGGCAGCGGATAGGGTTGTGAACGCGGTGAATCCAGCGCGTCGTCACCGGAAACGCCCATCTGAATTTCGGCTTCGGTGTAATACGGCTCCAGATCTTCATAACTGATTGGCCAGTCACGACCCACGCCATACAGCGTTTTGATTTTCATATCATTTGGCAGCAGGCGAAACGCCTGTCCCGCCCAGTGCCAGGTTGTGCCACCGACACCGCGCAGATACTGAGCAGCGTAGAGGTCTGGGCCTTTCTGGATCAGATAATTGTTATCTTTCGGCTGGAATTTCGGTTGCGGTGCCCAGGGTTTCGGCGGATAGGGTTCGGTAAAGTCGCCTTTGAGCGGTGACTGACGGAACAGTTCTACCGCTTCGTCTCGTTTGATCACCGGCCCGGAATCGAGCATCAGCACGGAAACGCCGGCTTTGACCATTTTCAGCGCAGCCAGCGAACCGGCGATACCGGCACCAATAACAACGACATCTGCATTCAGTGCATCAGCCATGAGCAATCACCTCCGTGGAATTTTGTTGCAGTGCAGCAGGTTTGTTGACCCAGAAATTCGGTTCACCCGGCGCATAACTCGGCGGCAGCAGGTTATTTTTCAGCAACTGATAGCTGACTATATTTTCAAATCCGATACATTTCTGACTGCCGGGTTGACCGACCACACCGAGATACCAGCCACTGACCAGTTGCTGATACAACTGCGCCAGCTCTGCCGGTTGCTGTGCAAGAAGCTGATGTAAATCATCACCCACCACGCCGCTGTGTGCGGTGATCAGTGCTGAAAGGGTATCGAGTTGTGAGTCGAGCTGCGCGTTGTTCTGCGACTGATGCAGCCAGCTGTAAAGTGCCTGAGCGAGGTGCGGTTCGAGCCTGTCCATGCCGGTCAGCTGTTTAGAAAGTGCCATAAAACTGTCTGGCATTGTCACAGCTGAAGCCAGCGGTGGCGTGGCATGGGCGAGGGTAGCAAATACGCCACCGCCCAGCATCTGGCTACCGATACCCGCAACCATGACGCCCGCAGTGCCGAGTATCCACCGGCGACGAGAGAGATTGATCATGCTGAAAGTCCGTAAATGTTCCGTATAAAACGGCCATGGGCGTGGCCGTCAACAAGAAGGAGTAATTGAAAGTGCCTGTTATTTCAGGACGCTGGCTGCTTTTTCTGATGACTGATTATCGATGTCCTGCTTCGGTGTGCTGACACCGACTGCGCCCACCACTTCACCGTTAATCGTCAGCGGGAATCCACCACCCAGTGGCACGGCATTCGGGATCGCCAATACGGTGGTTTCGCCACCCTGCAGGCGTTGCATGAATTTCAGCGAAGGAGCGTGGTAGAGCGCGGAAGTGCGCGCTTTGCCGATGGACGCATCAACACAACCGGCCGGAGAACCGTCAAGACGCTGGAAGGCCAGTAATGAACCAGATGCATCAACTACTGCGATGCAACCGGTGCTGTGTTGTTCCGCAAGAGTGGATTTCACACTGTCGATGACTTTGGCTGCCTGCGCGTTATCCAGCGGAGGATGTCCGGCGGCGAAAGCGGAAGTGGCGGAGAAGAAAAGCGTGGTGGCACACAGTAAAGCCTGTGTGGTGGTTTTTTTAACAGACATAGACTCATCCCTTGTAGCAGTAGCAAAACATGATTTGATGTATTTTTCGAATAAGAGTTTTTAAATAAGTGTTTTTAAATCAATAGAATTAAAAACAATAACGTTAACGGGCGGAACACTCTGGTGTGTTTCTTAATGCCACACGAACAAAGGCGTTATTGGTTTTTGTTTCGCGGATGTTAATTCAATTAACAAAACAGCAAAAGTGACGGTTGCGCTGGGAAATTAATTCCCGGGAGATTTTGTGCGGATATTATGAGCAAAGCGGGCCTGCAGGCCTTGTTGGATAAGGACTGAACATTTTGTGCTGTTACGAACCAAATGATCCGTTTATATTAATTAAATGTGATCCTGTTAACAAAAAACCTCCCGAAAAGGGAGGTTTGTATTTTGCCGACAGCGCAAAGAAACGGGAGGGCTAATGGGCCGCCGGTCTGAGAGCCGGTGTACGGAAATCCAGCGATGCAATAATGCTGTTTGCTGCCTGTCGTCCGTCCGACATAGCTGTCACCACCAGGTCGGCGCCCCGCACCGCATCGCCGCCTGCAAATATCTGCGGGTGACTGGTCTGATACGGGAAGCGGCTGTGATGCGGGGCCTGTAACAATCCCTGTTCGTCGTGCCTCACCGACAGTTCATCCAGCCACGGCATGGCATGCGGCAGAAAGCCAAATGCCATAATGACCGCTTCCGCTTCGAGCAGGAATTCAGAACCGGCAATCGGTGTGGGTCTGCGTCTGCCGCTGGCATCCGGTTCTCCCGGGGCGGTACGGACTAAGCGGATACCGCAGACTTCGCCCCGGTTATTCAGCTCAATGCTCACCGGCTGAACGTTAAACATAAACTCAGCCCCTTCCTCGCGTGAGTTTTTCACTTCTTTCTTCGAGCCCGGCATGCTTATTTCATCGCGGCGATACGCACAAATCACGCTTTTGGCATTCTGGCGCAGCGACGTGCGCAGACAATCCATCGCCGTATCGCCGCCGCCGAGCACGACCACGCGTTTTCCCGCCATGCTGACATAAGGCTCATGTTTCAGTTCGGGCAGATTCATCAGATGTTTGGCGTTCGCAATCAGGAACGGCAGGGCGCTGTAAACGCCCGGCGCGTTTTCATTTTCCAGTCCGGCTTTCATCGCTTTATACGTACCCACACCTAAGAATATTGCATCGAACTCTTCCAGCAGTTGTTCCGCCTGAATGTCGACGCCGATTTCGGTATTGAGCCGGAACTCAATGCCCATTTCAGTGAAGATTTCCCGGCGTCTGACCAGCACGTTTTTATCCAGCTTGAACGCCGGAATACCAAAGGTCAGCAGGCCGCCGATTTCAGGGTGACGATCAAAGACCACGGCTTTTACGCCATGCCGCGCCAGCACGTCAGCGCAGCCCAATCCGGCCGGGCCTGCACCCACCACGGCTACGCGATAATTACGCGGAATAACCTCTGAAAGATCGGGTTTCCAGCCTTGTGCCAGCGCGGTATCGGTAATATAGCGCTCAATATTGCCGATGCTCACTGAGCCTTGTTTATCAAAAGTGCAGGCGCCTTCGCAAAGCCTGTCCTGCGGGCAGACGCGGCCACAGATCTCCGGCAGGCTGCTGGTGCGGTGCGAAAGCTCTACGGCTTCCAGAATGTGTCCCTGTTTCGCCAGCGCCAGTAATTGTGGGATATCGTTATGCAGCGGGCAGGTCCAGGCGCAGAAAGGGTGATCACTGCAATGCAGACAGCGGCCAGCCTGTTCTTCAACCTGCATCGGTGTAAAGCGCGCATAGATCTCATTAAACGTGCTTTTACGTTCGGTGAGCGGGGCTTTTGCCGCATCGAGGCGCGGTGGTGCCAGGGCGGCGGCGAATACGGCTGCTGATTTGCTGGTCAGTGAAACCTGAGGATTCCGGCCCATGGCGGCGCGGTATTGTTTATCAGCGCGGTTCTGAGCAATGACCTGATCGGTGATGAGATGCAGTGCCTGTGTCGGGCAGGCATTGACGCATGCCTGTCCGTCCGGGCTGTCATTGCACAGATCACATTTATGCGCCACGGCTGCCGCGGCGGGTAAGCCGGTCAGCGGATAGCTCTCATGCTGTACGATATCAATGGCGCCAAACGGACAGGCCACGGCGCAGGTTTTACAGCCGATACAGCGTTCTTCCAGCAACTGAATGCTGTCGTTACGACGAACGAATGCGTTTGTCGGGCAAACCTGCAAACACGGGGCATCTTCGCACTGACGGCATAGCACGGCGCTATGCCGATCGTTTTGCCGGATGACATGAATGCGTGGGGTAAACTGTTCTTTCGACGGATAACATTGTTCATTGTGAGACAAGACGCAAGCGACCTCACAGGCGCGACAACCTATGCAAGCCTGAGAATCAGCAATAATAAATTGGTTCATTTTTACCCTGTCGGCATTTTAGTTTGCTGTGGTCTCTCATAGACCACACAAATACTATGGGTTTGTTTGTCATCCTAATGGATACAAACACAGGGTTTATTTGAGGTGTGTCACAGTTTGACGTGTTGTTGCAGTGAGGGAGTTTAAAAAAACGCCGCCAGACGTGGGCCGGGGCGGCGTTTTGCAGGACAATGCTTCGCAGGTTATTTTTACGGATGCCAGCTGCTGCGGCATTCATCACGACGGAAACTCAGCACGCGGCTGCGGTTGGAAATCAGCCGGACGTTGTAGCCCTGGAAATAAAGACAGAAGTTTTTCTTCCACGGTCCGTCAGGGAGTTCCACCAGCAAACGCCCCGCACCCAGCGATGTTAACTGGCCGCTGGCACGCAGCGTGCCGACGCCCATCAGCAACTGATCGCCCTCAATATCAAAGGCGGCTTTCGATTGGGGATGATACCAGCGCCCCTGAACCATTTTCAGGCAATCATTGGTTTCCACCGGGGTAAAGTAACGCGGCGCGTGTCCGATTTCACCCTGAATGGCGGTGCCGTCCCAGCGCAAACGCATCGGCATGTGTGCGGATAGGGTGATGGCCTCGTCGGCGTCCGCGCCCTGATAGAGGTTATCGGCAGCGCCGAGATAACTGGCCGTGCCATTGCTGACTTTTAGCCAGTACGGCTCGGCAATGCTGGCGTATACACCATCCGGCAATGCATGGCTCCGCGCCGGGAGCGGCGCAGCTAACAGTGACGACATGACTTCCAGCACATGGGTAAACGCTGTGGTGTCTTCGCGATTGGAGACCAGCGCAATGCCTGCATCAAGCTCAGGATGAAGCAGGAAATAGGTTTTATAACCGGCATGGGAACCGCCGTGGCCGTAAACCGTATGTTCACCGATTTTCGTCGAGGTGATGCCCAGCCCGTAAGCGGAAGGAATGTCGCCTTGCAGATAACGTTGTTCTGTCAGCGTTTGCAGTACGCCCGCGCCCGGTCCGTTTTGTGAAAGCAGGCTTTGCAGCCATACTGAAAGCGAACGTACGCTGCCGGTCAGGCTACCGGATGCTGACAGATGCAAACCTGCGACGGCTGTTTTCCAGCCTGTCGTGTCCTGCCAGTAACCGGGCACCAGGTCCGGGACGATATCGAACCAGGTTTCCGGCGCATGGAAAGCGATATCCAGCGGCTGCGCGATATGCTTTTGCAGCAGATCCTCAAACAAAATGCCTTTTTGTTTGAGGATTTCTTCCACCAGCCGGTAACCGGTGTTGCTGTAGGAAATCTCAGTCCCTGCTGTGAAGTTCAGAGCGCCGTCCTGCGTCAGGAATTCCATAATGGCACTGGCTTCGCTGACGTTGTAAACAGAAATCCCCAGCAGCGAAAGAGTTTCCCGCACGTCCGGCAGGCCTGCGGTCATGTCCAGCGCCTGCCCGAGGGTCACTTGTGACATCGGCGCTTTCAGTTGCGGTAAATGCTGACCAAGGGTATCACTCACCGAAAGACTGGCATCGCTTTTCAGCAAGGCCAGTGTGGCGAAAATATGTTTTGTGACAGAGGCATAGCGGACAACAGAATCGATACTGAAAGGTGTCGATGTGCTGAGGTTTGCCAGCCCCCCGGTCGCGAAACAGCGGAGAGTTTTACTGTCAAAAAGGGTGATCGCGCCGCCCGGTTCTCCGGGTTTATCCCAGTTTTTAGTTATGCGTTTTGCTGTTTCTTCAGCCGCCTGCCACTGTAATGCAGACTGTTCGGTGGATGTCATTAACGTCTCCTGACTGTCTTTCAGTGAAAAAGTGGGCAGCCCGGGCTGCCCGCGAAACCCAAATACGTTCACGGCAGGAACGATTATCCGGGCTCCTCTAAACTGAGACTTAACGATCGTAACTCGGCTGTGTGCGGATGGCTGACGTTGCCCATCCGTAAATCGTCTGCGCTCAGAAGTTCGACCATTTCACCACCAATCATTACGCCAATGCTGGTGCAAAGATGCGTAACGACGGCCAGATTGTGACTGACCAGAATATAAGTCAGTTTCCGGCGTTCACGCAGGTCGCTTAGCAGGTTTAGGATCTCCGCCTGCACCGAGACATCCAGCGCCGAGGTCGGCTCATCGAGCAGTAAAATTTCCGGTTCTGAAATCATCGCCCGCGCGATTGCGACCCGCTGACGCTGACCGCCGGAAAGCTGGTGCGGGAAGCGAAAACGCACCGTCTGCGGCAGGCCGACTTCGGCCAGCGCATCAGTGATACGTTTTTCGATATTCAGAAAACCGTGGACAATCAGCGGTTCGCTGAGAATGCGGTCAATGGTCTGGCGCGGATGCAGCGAGCCGTACGGATCCTGAAATACCATCTGCACGCGGCGGAAAAAGCGTTTCTGGCGCACCGGCACCTGATCTTCGCCGCCAATCACCATCCCGCCGGACCAGGACTGATTCAGACCGGCCAGTGCGCGTAAAATGGTGGACTTGCCCGAACCGCTTTCTCCTACGATGCCGAAACATTCACCGGGCGCGACACTGAAACTCACGCCTTTCACCACTTCGGTATCGCCGAACGCGATGCGCAGGTTATTGAGGATTATTTTGCTGTTATCCAGAGGAGGGAGTTCTGCTGTCATGAGGTTTTCCATGCTTCGTCACGCACCAGCACTGGCAGTCTGTCCCGAGGATGTTTCAGCGACGGCAGACATTCCAGCAGCCCGCGGGTGTAAGGATGTTGAGCTTTCAGTAAATTACCGGCTTGTAACGTTTCGACGATACGCCCGGCGTACATGACGGCCACGCGGTCACAGAATTTCGATACCAGTGGCAAATCATGGCTGATCAGAATTAGCCCCATGCCGCGGCTGGATACAAGGTCATCGAGCAGACGCAAAATCTCAGCCTGCACAGTGGCATCAAGGGCGCTGGTCGGTTCATCGGCAATCATCAGTTCCGGATCAGGAGCCAGCATCATGGCAATCATTACGCGCTGACCCATGCCGCCGGATACCTCATGGGCATAACGCTCGGCCACTTTATGCGGCTCACGGATACGCACCTGATCCAGCAGTTCAATTGCTGCATTCATGGCCTGTTTTTTCGAGCCGCCTTTATGCGTTTGCCAGGCTTCGGCCACCTGTTTACCGATCGGCATCACCGGATTGAGCGAGTATTTCGGATCCTGCAAAATGAAACCTACCCGCTTGCCACGGATCTGACGCATTTGCTTCTCGCTGGCATTGCGCAAATCGATGCCGTCGAAAGACAGCGTTTCGGCGCGGCACCTGGCGCTGGAAGGCAGAAGGTTCATCAGGCAACGTGCTGTCAGGGATTTACCCGAACCACTTTCGCCTACGATGCCAAATTTCTCCTTACCCAATGACAGCGATACGCCGCGAACGGCATCGAAACTGCCGCTGTTGGTCTGAAACGTAATATGCAGATCTTTGATATCAACCAGCATTATTGCTCCTTAGGATCGAGGACGTCACGTAGCCCGTCGCCGAGGAAGTTAAACGCCAGAGAGGTCACAAAAATGGCAATGGCCGGAATTAACGGTACCCACCATTCACTGAACAGGAAGCGGCGGGCAGTGGCAATCATCGCCCCCCATTCCGGCGATGGCGGTTGAGCGCCCATACCTAAAAAGCCCAGACTCGCAGCGGTGATAATGATCGAACTCATGTCCAGCGTGATACGCACCACCAGGCTCGGCACACACAGCGGCATGATATGGCGCAGCACGATGCGGGCAGGTGTTGCGCCAGTCAGACGGCAGGCGGCAATATAATCCGTGCCGCGTACCTGCATGGTTTCTGCACGTGCAAGGCGGGCATACGGCGGCCAGGCGGTGAGGGCGATCGCCAGAATAGCGCTCTCGATGCCGGGTTTCAGTGCCGCCACAAAGGCCAGTGCCAGAATCAGACGCGGGAAGGCCAGAAAAATGTCGGTGATGCGCATCAGAATACGGTCAAGTAATCCGCCCGCATAACCGGCCACGCAGCCAATCAGCAGGCCGAGCGGGGCGACAATCGCTACCACGATAATCACCATTCCGAGCGTGATACGTCCGCCATAAAGAATACGGCTCAGGGTATCGCGGCCCAGTTCGTCTGTTCCCAGCCAGTGCAGGGAAGACGGTTTTGCCAGACGATGCGCCAGATCCTGTGCGCCCGGGTCGTAGCTGGTCAGCCACGGCGCGCAAAGGGAAATCAGCAACACAATCAGCACGGTAAACAGGCCGGTTACTGCCAGCGGATTTTTACGCAGACCGAGCCAGATGCGGTAACGACGGCCCCAGACGGCTTGCGTGCGGGTGTGCGGTGTGTCGGCCAGCAGCCAGGCGCGGCTGCCGCGCGGGGTTGAGGTATGACAGGTAAAGTGCTCATTTTACGCGGGGATCCAATAGTCGGTAGAGAAGGTCAGCCAGCAGGTTGAGCAGCACATAAATCGCGCCAATCAGCAATGTTGAGCCGATCACCGGATTCATATCCGCATTCATCAGCGACACGGTGAGATATTGTCCGAGACCCGGCCAGGAGAAGACGTTTTCTGTGACCACGGCGCCTTCGAGAAGGCCCGCGTACGTCAATGCCAGCACGGTGATCAGTTGTACACCGACGGTGGGGAAGGCATGTTTCCAGATAACCCGTTGCGCCGAGAGTCCCTTGGCGCGGGCGGTGATCACGTATTCCCCGCCCAGTGCGTTGAGCATGAAAGTACGCGTCATGCGGGTGATATAAGCCATGCTGAAATACGCAAGGATCAGCACCGGCTGCACCATATGGGCGAGGGCATCCCAAAATGCGCCCATGTCACCGGCCAGCAGAGAATCCACGGTAAGCAAGCCGGTGACCTGCGGGATCATGTCCTGATAAATGATGTCCTGACGTCCCGGCCCCGGCGCGATACCCAGCGCGGAGTAGAAAATCAGCAGGCTGAGCAGCGCCAGCACAAACACCGGCAGCGAGTGACCGGCCAGACATACCACGCGGATAGTCTGATCAATCCAGCTTCCCTGACGGGTGGCGGCCCAGACGCCCAGCGGAATACCGACAATGGCGGCGATAATGATCGCCGCCGTGGCCAGTTCCAGCGTGGCAGGGAAAAACCGGGCGATATCCGTGGTGACAAGATTGGAGGTCAGGGCAGAGCGCCCTAAATCACCGTGGAATACCTGACTGAGATAATGGAAAAACTGCAACCAGAGGGGCTGATCCAGCCCCATTTCATGACGAACCCGTTCGACCACTGCCTGCGGGGCATTATCGCCAACCGCAGCCAGAACCGGGTCCGTCGGCATTACGCGACCGATAAAAAAAGTCACTACCGACAGACCAAACAAAGTAAGACAAACGCTGATGCAGGTACTCAGAAATCCTTTGAGTCTCTTGCTCACGCTTTAACAACCTTCTCGTAGGGGCTGGTGCTCATTACAGTCAGTACCACACCGGAAATCACTTTGCGGCAGGCGGCGGTCATGGTCGGTTGCAGCATGATGGCAAACGGGCTGTTTTCCATATGTTTGGTCTGCAATTCTTCATAGAGTTTGATACGGGTGGCCGGATCCGATTCTTTCAGCGCCTGGGTGCTCAGATCGGAGATTTCCTTATCCTGCCAGCTACAACGCCATGCCAGCGTACGGCTCTTGGCGGCGTCGGTGTTATCCGGATTGCTGCAGAAGGCTTCGGCGTTAGAGTTCGGGTCAAAGTAATCCGCGCCCCATTGGGTCATTGCCAGTTGTTGCTGACGTGCACGCATTTTGGTCAGTACCTGACGGCTTTCCGCAGCCAGCAGCGTCACTTTAATCCCCACTTCGGCGAGGTTAGACTGCAATGCCTGCACGATGTCAGAAGAAGGTGAAGCGGAGTAGTGATCTAAGGTGATTTCAAAACCATTCGGGAAACCCGCTTCGGCCAGCAAGGCTTTGGCTTTTGCCACATCACGTTTGTACATGATGGTGTTCACTGCCGCCGGGAACCCTTCAGGCAGGAAGCTCTGATGGATTTTGTGGGTCAGCGGCACGATATGCTGCTGGATATTCTCGTAATCGATAGCCCATTTGATCGCCTGCCAGACCTGCGGTTTAGCCAGATTCGGATGCGCGGTATTGGCAGACAACATAAAGGTGCCGGCGATACCTTTTTGTACCAGCGTGAAGTTTTTGTCGTTGATCAGCGGACGCAACTGCTCGGTGGTCAGGTTACGGGCGATATCCACATCGCCTTTTTGCAGCATCAGCAACTGAGCGGAAGGGTCGATAATATGGCGCATGATGATGCGCTGAATTTTGCCTGCGTGCGGGTTGTTCTTGTTGCTTTCCAGAATCACGGATTCACTGACTTTCCAGTCGCGCAACTTGAACGCACCGGAACCGGCACTGTTTTTCTTCAGCCAGGCATTACCCAAATCGTCACCGGTCTGATTCGCCAGACAGGCGGATTTTTGCACGATACTGCCGACGTTGGCGGTCAGGCAATACAACAGGAAGGATTCAGATGCCGGTTCAGCGGTTTTGATCACCAGCGTTTGGGCGTCAGGCGCGGTAATCAGGCTCTCGACGTTATCTTTGGTGTAACCAAACTGGTTAATAATGTAGGCCGGGCTCTTATCGAGTTTCACAACGCGTTGCAGGGAGAAAGCGGCGTCTTCGGCAGTAACCGGTTTGCCATCGGCCCATTTGGCTTTCGGATCCAGCTTGAAGGTAAAGGTTTTTTTGTCGTCAGAAGCCGTCCAGGACACTGCAAGATCGCCTTCAATTTCATCAGGGGAGGCCAGTTTAGGTTTCACCAGTTGCTGATACATATTACCGGTAATTTCACTGCCCACGGACTCAAAGCTTTCATGTGGATCAAGGCTGGTAATGATGTCGAGCTGAATAGCCATGACCAGTATTGATGCCGGCGTGGCAGCAAACACGGCATCAAATTTCAGGTAGGACAGCACAGGTATTGCGGAAAAACCGGTAACAAATTGACGCCTGGTAACCATAACTACTCCCATCGTGTTGATATATAAAAGTAAAATTAAAAATTACGGTGGCAAACCCTTGACTTAACTCCGGGCAACTGGCTTAAATGAAAAACGGTTGCTTTGCACTCGTCGACGTTTCATATCGAAAAAACTAATGTGAAGCGTACTGTGTTTGTTCAAAGCTGGTGCAGCATGACTCCATTACTGCACCCCGCATGAACAAATCTCCGTTGTCTTAGTCATGCTTAATCAAAGGTAGACCTTTTTTATGAATAACGTAGCGCACGGAACTGAAGAATTAATGCCGGTTTTTGATGGACATAACGATGTTTTGCTGCAACTTTGGACAGAACATCATCAGGATCCTGAACGCGCATTCCTTCAGGGGCCCGCCAGCGGACAACTGGACCTGCCGCGCTGTCGTGAAGCAGGCTTTGCTGGCGGGCTTTTCGCCGCCTGGGTGCCGACTCCGGATATTGATCTAGCAATTAGCGTGCCGGATCGTTCAGTGGACCCCCGTTTTCTGCCCGAAGGTACTCAAAAACATCCTGATTTTTCCCCGACACCTTCTTTCGATTTTGCACGTGATGTCACATTTGGCATGATGGCGTTCCTGCTGAGAATCGAAGCGCAATCGCAGGGCAAGGTGAAAATTTGTCGTACCGCGCAGGAGATCAGGCAGTCAATGCATAACCATGCATTAGCTGTGGTTATGCATATTGAGGGCGCCGAGGCAATTGATGAGGATTTGTATAATCTTGAGGTGCTTTACAGCATGGGGCTGCGTTCCCTGGGGCCGGTATGGAGTCGTCCGAACATCTTCGGTGAGGGGGTACCGTTTAAATATCAGACCTCACCGGATACCGGACCGGGGCTGACAGAGGCGGGTGTGCGTCTGGTGAAAGCCTGTAACCAGAAACGCATCATGATTGACCTCTCTCATCTGAATGAAAAAGGCTTCTGGCAGGTGGCTGAATTAAGTGATGCGCCGCTGGTGGCCAGCCATTCCAACGCATTCAGTATCTGCCCGCAGTCACGTAACCTGACCGATAAGCAGCTGCACGCCATCAAAGAAAGCCAGGGCTTCGTCGGGCTGAACTTTGCGGTGCCATTCCTGCGTGAAGACGGTAAACGCAGTGATGATACCGGCACCGATATTATGGTACGTCATATGGATTATCTGGTTGAGCATCTGGGTGAGGAGGGGGTCGGATTGGGATCAGACTTTGATGGCGCATCGATGGCACCGTTTTTGAAGGATGTGCGCGGGTTACCGGTGCTGGTTGAAGCCCTGCGCAAAGCGGGCTACGGCAATGCGCTGCTGGAAAAAATCTGCTACAAAAACTGGGTGAATGTGCTGGAACGTACCTGGGGAAACTAAGCGGGTTGCAAGGGCGTTCGCGGCAAAAAAAAGCAGCCACCAGGGCTAATGCCGATCACTTAAGCATTTTTATGAATACAAATTCATTTTTGTGCTTCAAAGGATAATGAAGGAATCAGGCTTATAGCGCTATTTTTCTTCATCGAAGGCCCAAATTCACGGACCTCATTTCCTTAAGTGACCAGCATTAGCCACCTGGGCTGCCTTTTTGCTGTCTGTCATTCCGACTTATTTGAAGAAGTCTGCGCTTACAGTCAGGTTGCCACCGCTCTTGTTCTGCCACTGGCGGGTAATGTGGTAGAACTTGGCACCCTTGGCAGCCGCACGGTTCGCGACTTCCTGCGAAACATCCGTGGTGCTGTTGAAGTGGCCGGTAAAAGTGGTGGAATCAAACGGAACCATCTGTGCGGCAGTTACGTCATTCACTTCCTGAATCTTTGCACCGTTAGTGGCAGTGACAGTGTAACGCTTGCCAGTTGATGACTGCGTTTCAAAGAAACGGCCAACATCACGGCTTGGGCTACCAGAGGATGCCACACCCGGGATTTCGACCTTGGCTGCTGCTGCGCCGCCCGCTGCCAGTGCTGCTTTACCGGCTTCAGAATCAGCAGGGATAGCATCCGGAGACTGAACAACACGTTTTTGTGCATCTTTCTTATAAATGAATGCAGTGATGTACTGGTTGCCGCCGCTGTTGGCATCAATCTGGCGAACGATGAAGAAGGAATACGCCCCTTTTTCTTTCGCTGCTTTCGTAATGGCATCGTTGACGTCTGGCTGGCTGCGGTAGAAACCGTTAACGGTGACGGTATCGAAAGGTTCGAGGCCGTAAGCAACATCTTTAGGCAGCTCAACCACACCGTTGATAACACGGTAGTGAGGATCATTGCTGATTTCTGGCGCATCTTTTTTATAGATGTCTGCAACTACGCGCCAGTTCCCGCTATTGTTAGTGCTGTTGGTATCTTGAATATAAAAATAATCTGCACCCAGCGTATCGGCACGGCGGGAAACGGCGTCAGCGGCGTCGCCCAGCGTGTTGAACCGCCCGGTAATAACAATGCGATCAAAAGGCTTGATGGCTGCGGCTTTCTGCGGGCTAATTTCCTGCGCGGCATGTGCAGCAGACAGCGCAGAAACAGAAAACAGGGCCGATGCGATGATCGTTTTTGTCAGCTTCATAAAAAATCCTTCCACCTTGCGCAGTAATGTTGAAACGTGCTGAATTCTTGATGTGTAACAGGTTAGCGGACGATTATTGCATGTAACAATGCCAAGTGTCTCAGCAATTTATGGCAATAATGCGTGTGCTACCGGTATATCACATCACTTTTATTACTGCGCATAACTTATATAAGTTTGTTGAATAATCCAAGTAGTGAAATAAATGTTAATTATTCACTATTTTCTAACTTTTATGCCCAGTCCGAGCGGGTTATGGTAGAAGGATCCTGAGTGATTGATCCGGTGTTACGGTTGTTATGAGGTGGATTAAAGGCTTGTTTCTCAGGGTTTGCAGCAGGTTTGCGGACCATATCGACTTTTTTAATATTAATTACCTGTCTATCGCTGTGATACGTAGATTATTGATTAGATATTCAGTAGGTTATAGTCAGCCTGAAAAAATAAAATCCGGTGGCTTATGAACCGACGGGCTTGTACTTGAATTGTTATGTCGATGACAAAAATCATCAATGAAAAGGGTGAAGGGAATACTATGCGTATTGGTGTACCAAGAGAGCGGTTGACCAATGAAGCCAGGGTTGCAGCCACGCCGAAAACGGTGGAGCAGTTGTTGAAACTCGGCTTTACGGTCGCTATCGAACAGGGGGCCGGTAAGTTAGCCAGCTTTGAAGACTCGGCTTATGAGCAAGCGGGGGCATCAGTCGTCAGCGGTGATGATGTATGGCACTCAGATATCGTTTTGAAGGTTAATGCGCCAGAAAACGATGAAATCGATAAATTACAGGCGGGAACCACGTTAGTCAGCTTTATCTGGCCTGCGCAAAACCCTGATCTGATCCAAAAACTGGCCGACCGTCAGGTGACGGCAATGGCTATGGATTCTGTGCCGCGTATTTCCCGTGCGCAATCCCTTGATGCCCTGAGCTCAATGGCTAACATTGCCGGTTATCGTGCGATCGTTGAAGCGGCGCATGAGTTCGGTCGTTTCTTTACCGGGCAGATTACTGCCGCAGGTAAAGTGCCACCGGCAAAAGTGATGATTATCGGTGCCGGTGTGGCTGGGCTGGCTGCTATCGGTGCAGCTGGCAGCCTCGGTGCTATCGTCCGTGCGTTTGATACCCGCCCGGAAGTGAAAGAGCAGGTCAAAAGTATGGGCGCTGAATTCCTCGAGCTGGATTTCGAGGAAGAAGCAGGCAGCGGCGACGGTTATGCCAAAGTGATGTCCGAAGCGTTCATTAAAGCGGAAATGGCGTTGTTTGCGGCGCAGGCCGAAGAAGTGGACATTATCGTCACGACCGCGTTAATCCCTGGCCGTCCTGCACCGAAGCTCATCACCAAAGAGATGGTTGCCTCTATGAAGCCGGGCAGTGTGATCGTCGATCTGGCGGCTCAGACAGGCGGTAACTGTGAGCTGACAGTAGCAGACAAAATCACGACCACTGAAAACGGCGTGAAGATTATCGGCTATACCGATTTGCCAAGTCGTCTGCCAACGCAGTCTTCCCAGCTTTACGGTACCAACCTGGTTAACCTGCTGAAATTGCTGTGCAAAGAGAAGAACGGGGAAATCGAGATTGATTTCGAAGATACCGTTGTGCGCGGTGTGACAGTCGTTAAATCCGGCGAAGTCACCTGGCCTGCACCGCCGATTCAGGTCTCTGCTCAGCCTCAGGCTGCGAAAGCCGCAGAGCCTGTTGCCAAAGCTGAAGCCAAACCGGCGTCGCCGTGGACCAAATTCATCATTATGGCTGTGGCTATTGTGCTGTTTGGCTGGCTGGCGAACGTTGCCCCGAAAGAATTCCTTTCCCACTTTACCGTATTCGCGCTTTCGTGCGTGGTCGGTTATTACGTGGTGTGGAATGTCAGTCATGCGCTGCATACCCCGCTGATGTCGGTGACTAACGCCATCTCCGGGATTATCGTGGTCGGTGCCGTACTGCAAATCGGTCACGGCGGCTGGGTGAGTTTCCTGTCCTTCGTCGCAGTTCTGATTGCCAGTATCAATATTTTCGGCGGATTCACCGTCACTCAGCGCATGCTGAAGATGTTTCGTAAGAACTAAGGGGAATATATGTCTGGGGGTTTAGTAACAGCAGCATATATTGTTGCCGCAATTCTGTTTATTTGCAGCCTGGCTGGGTTGTCAAAACATGAAACATCCAAGCAGGGTAACATTTTCGGTGTCACCGGGATGGCGATCGCGTTAATCGCGACCATCCTTGGACCTGACTCCGGCAATGTTGGCTGGATCATCGTTGCTATGGTGATTGGCGGTGCGATCGGTGTTTATCTGGCGCGTAAAGTCGAAATGACCGAAATGCCTGAGCTGGTGGCGATTCTGCACAGCTTCGTGGGTCTGGCGGCGGTTCTGGTGGGCTTTAACAGCTATCTGGATCACGGTGTTGTGCCGATGGAAGGCGTGATGGAAAATATCCATCTGACCGAAGTATTCCTCGGTATCTTCATCGGCGCAGTGACCTTTACCGGTTCGATTGTGGCGTTCGGCAAACTGCGTGGGATCATCTCTTCCAAACCGCTGGCATTGCCACACCGGCATAAACTGAATCTGGCTGCACTGGTCATTTCCTTCCTGCTGATGGTGATGTTTGTTCGCACTGAAAGCGTAGGGCTGCAGGTTCTCGCATTACTGATCATGACCCTGATCGCACTGGCGTTTGGCTGGCACCTGGTGTCCTCCATCGGTGGCGCGGATATGCCGGTTGTGGTTTCCATGCTGAACTCCTATTCCGGTTGGGCTGCAGCTGCGGCAGGTTTCATGCTCAGCAACGACCTGCTGATCGTCACCGGTGCGCTGGTGGGGTCTTCCGGTGCAATTCTGTCCTATATCATGTGTAAAGCCATGAACCGTTCGTTCATTAGTGTGATTGCAGGCGGTTTCGGTACTGACGGTTCTTCTACCGGTGATGCTGAAGAGATGGGTGAATATCACGAAGCCAGCGCGGAAGATGTGGCTGATATGCTCAAAAATGCCAGCTCAGTAATCATCACTCCTGGCTATGGCATGGCAGTTGCTCAGGCACAGTATCCGGTGCATGACATCACGGCGAAATTGCGCGCGAAAGGCATCAAGGTGCGTTTCGGTATTCACCCTGTTGCGGGGCGTCTGCCGGGCCACATGAACGTCTTGCTGGCCGAAGCAAAAGTGCCGTATGACATCGTGCTGGAAATGGATGAAATCAATGATGATTTCAGCGATACCGACGTGGTGCTGGTTATTGGTGCCAATGACACCGTGAACCCGGCCGCGCAGGAAGATCCGCGCAGCCCAATCGCCGGTATGCCAGTGTTGGAAGTGTGGAAAGCGCAGAACGTGATTGTGTTTAAACGTTCAATGAATACCGGTTATGCCGGTGTGCAGAACCCGCTGTTCTTCAAAGAAAATACCCAAATGCTGTTTGGCGATGCTAAAGAAAGCGTAGAGAAAATCCTGCGCGCGCTGTAATCAATCGAAATCCGTAATGCAAAAGGCCAGTCAGTTGACTGGCCTTTATTTTTTGTATGAATCAGACTTTACTCGTCTTCATCTTCTTCGTCGTCATCTGACGTAATAGGGCATTCGAAATCATCGGGTTTGATTGCCAGCAAATCGCATTTCAGATGGTCGATCACCTGTTCGGTAGTATTCCCCAAAAATGCGGCAGAAAGGCCGGTGCGGCCAATCGCACCAAGAACAACCACACCTGCCTGCAAATGCTCTGCAAGGTCAGGAATGACTTCTTCCGGCAGGCCTTTTTCCACGTGCGTATATTTTTCATCAAGCTGGAATTTCTGTCGCAACGCTTTCATCGCGATCAGATGCTGACCGCGGATGGCGTCGTTATATACGCTTGGGTCGAAGTCCGGCAGTTCAATAGCAATATTGATTGGCGTAACCGGATAGGCGCCGACCAGATGGACTTCCGTCTGATTAACGTGAGACGCCAGCTCAATGGTCTCTTTCACCAGTTTAATGTTGAGCGGGTCGTGATAAGGTTCTTCGCTGGAAAGGTTGACAGCAACCACCGCTTTGCCGCCTTCCGGCCACGGCTGGTCTTTTACCATCCATACCGGACACGGACATTTACGCAGTAAGTTCCAGTCAGTCGGAGTGAAAATAACAGACTCAAGGCGGTCATGCTGATGAGCCATTTTCAACAACAAGTCGTGATTATTGGAAACGACTTCCTGAATAATGGCTTCGAAAGGTTTGTTATGCCAGACAACTTTGACATCAATGGGAATGCCCGCTTCGACATAATACCGGCACTGTTCTTTAATCCATTCTTCCCGTTCGCTGATCACACTTTGTCGCATACTGGTCCGTTCGTCGGGCGACAGCATGGTGGTCATCTCATAGGAGAAGTCATAAATCGACAGGAAGGCTTTGATGCGGCCGCCATTACGTTGCACCAGATAAACGGCACGACGTAGCGCGGGTTGGTCATCCTGATTGGGGTCTATAGCAACCAGTAAATTCTGATACTTAGCCATGGGGACTCCTTAACACCTGTAGAAGAACGGCGGTCAGTGTATTAAGTACAGAGTAAACCAAGATTAAGCAATCGGACAGAGGAGAAATTGAGTCGGATCAACAAATTATTCTTTGCAGATCCGACTCAATATTTATCAGGCAGAAACCGGAGCAGACTGACCGGCTAATTGAGAAAGCATTTCATGATTCTCAATGGTGATGTATTTACCTTTTACGCTCAGCATTTCTGATTTCTGGAAACGACCGAGTAAACGGCTGATAGTTTCCACGGTCAGGCCGAGGTAATTACCGATGTCGCCACGGGTCATGGTCAGGCGGAATTCGCGCTGAGAGAAACCACGTTGCGCAAAGCGGCGGGAGAGGTTGTAGATAAATGCAGCCAGTCGTTCTTCAGCATTTTTCTTCGACAACAGCAGGATCATATCCTGGTCGCCTTTTATCTCACCGCTCATCAGGCGCATCATTTGCTGGCGCAGATTCGGCATTTTTCCGGAGAGATCGTCGAGGGTCTCAAACGGAATTTCACAAACCATAGACGTTTCCAACGCTTGCGCAAAACTTGGATGCTGTAAGCCTCCAATGGCATCAAAACCCACTAAATCGCCCGCAAGATGGAAGCCAGTGATTTGCTCGTCGCCTTGCTCAGTGATGGTGTAACTTTTGATGGTGCCTGAGCGAATCGCATATAAAGACTTCAGTTCATCACCGGCTTTAAACAATGCCTGACCTTTTTGGATCGGCTTTTTCCTTTCAATAATGTTGTCTAACTGATCGAGTTCATGTTCGTTCAGCGTGAAAGGAATACAAAGCTGGCTGATGCTACAGTCCTGACAATGGATTGCACAGCCACCAGATTGGATACGTCGAATAATACGCTTTTCCGGGATCATAAGAGTCACTCTGGCAATATTGATATGGGTCAATTTTAACATCTTTTGCAGCGAGTGATAAGTAGCTATAAGTAGCTAAAAGGGCGAAATGTTAAAAAACCCCGTTTTTTAACGGGTTTTTTTTCTCATTATTTTGATCTGCACTGAGAATTAAGCCCAATTGAGAATCAATGAGATTCAAAGCTGGATCAAATTATCACTAAAAAGAATATTTAAATTTTAGAGAATAAGTAGATTGAATCAATTTAGGAGAGAAAACGTCTATTTCATTATCCGTTTTGGTTCGTTATTGACCAAGGTTTTTTGCAATTCTTGCCGTAAAAGACGCATCGGATTATGGCATAAAACGCCGTACCGGATCGACTTTGATACCCATTCACCTCACAACCGCTTACAATGGCTGAATTCGTTTAGCTTTCGTTTACTTTAGGAAAGGTGTAATGCAGTCTGATTCTCTGGGTTTTCCGTTTGAAACCACGCTTGTTTTTGTCGTTGTAGCTGTTGCGGCGCTGCTGACTGACATCTTTGCCCACCGCAGTCATAAGCCTATCGGCCTGAAAAGTGCCTCCCTTTGGACCCTATTCTGGATCGCTGTTTCTCTTGGTTTTGCCGGATTCTTATATATCCATCACGGCAAAGAAGTCGCCAGTCTTTTCCTTACCGGTTATGCGCTGGAACAGGTGCTTTCCATTGATAACCTGTTTGTGATTATGGCCATTTTTGCCTGGTTTAAAGTGCCGGATGGCTATCGTCACCGCATTCTTTACTGGGGCGTGATTGGCGCAATTGTCTTCAGGGGGATTTTCGTGGTGATTGGTACCAGCCTGCTGGCGCTGGGGCCATGGGTGGAAATGGTGTTTGCCGTTGTCATTCTCTGGACCGCTATTCTGATGATGCGCGCCTCCAGCGATGATGAAGAAAATGATGATTACTCCGATCATATTGCTAACCGTATGGTACGTCGTTTCTTCCCGGTGTTCCCGAAACTGGTGGGGCCACATTTTCTGGTCAGCAGTGAGCAGGTAGAAGCTGAACTGGCGAAGCCGGAAAATCAGGGCTTCAGCTTTACGGTGAAGAAGGGCGTACGTTATGCAACGCCGTTATTGCTGTGCATTGCTGTGGTTGAAATTTCAGACCTGATGTTTGCGTTTGACAGCGTACCTGCCGTCATCGCTGTCAGCCGTGAACCTCTGATCGTCTATTCCGCCATGATGTTTGCCGTGCTTGGTTTACGTACGATGTATTTCGTGCTCGAGGCTCTGCGTAAATATCTGGTGCATCTGGAGAAATCAGTGATCTTCCTGCTGTTCTTCGTGGCGGCAAAACTGGCACTGAATTCCAGTAACCATCTGTGGCATCACGGGATTGAAATCAGCGCATTAGCCAGCCTTTACGTGGTGCTGGGTGTTCTGGCGTTAGGCATCATTGCCAGCTTACTTTTCCCAGGGAAAAAAGAAGCCGCGTAACGCCAGTCTGAAATTTATGCATAAAAAAACGCTGCGATTGCAGCGTTTTTACTTTCTGCGGTAATTCTTTTAAAAGGCGTTACACATCGCCTTCGTTATCTTTTTCGACTGCTTCATGAATGCGGTCCAGCATGTCCGGGAAGGCGGACTGCACACGGCTCCAGCTTGGAATGAACGGCTTTTCGCTCGGCGTATCCACAAAAGCCTGACCGGCTTCCATGATCGCGCCTGAGAATAATTCTACCGCCGATTCCTCGCTGTGACGGTCAAAAGTTAACCCGTTCATTTTGGCGTCATTTTCAAATCCGTCGATCATATCCAGCGCATTACGATAATAGGTCGCTTTCAGAATACGGAAAGACTCGCTGGTAATATTCACGCCGAGAATAGCCATCTTACGATACAGCGCTTTGGTGATATCAATACTCATGCGCTGTAAACCATTAGACGCATCCTCTTCTGACATCGGCTGATGTTTATGGTCGTAATTGTCGGCAATATCCACCTGACAAATACGCTTGGTCGCTGTATTACGGTGCAGTTCTGACAGCACACCAATTTCCAGCCCCCAGTCACTCGGAATGCGCAAATCGTTCAGAACATGCGTGCGCATCGCAAATTCACCTGAAAGCGGGTAACGGAAGGTGCGCAGATACTCAAGAAAATCAGAATGGCCGTAAACGATTTGCAGGGATTTCAGCAACGGGAAAACCAACAGGCGACCAACGCGGCCATTGAATTTTCCGTCTGCCACACGGGCGTAATAACCTTTGCAGAAATCATAATGGAAGTTGGGATTGGCCACCGGATACATCAGGCGAGCCAGCATCTCGCGGCTGTAAGTGACAATGTCACAATCATGCAGCCCGACCACTGAGGTGCGGCGCGAGGCCAGCGTATAGCCGACACAAAACCACACATTGCGGCCTTTGCCCGGTTCATTCGGGGAAAGGTTTTCTTTCTTAAGCTCCTCATCCAGTGCCGTCAGGCGCGGACCGTCATTCCATAAAATGCGGTGACGTTGCGGCAGGCGGGAGAAAAATTCGCGGGCAAATAAAAATTGATCACGGTCAGCGCGATCTAAACCAATAACGATTTCTTCCAGATACGGGACTTTCGTCAGCTCGTCGACAATGCGCGTCAGCGCCGGACCTTCCAGTTCTGAAAATAACGACGGTAATATTAATCCCATTGAACGGCGGCCGGAGAACACCTGCAGATCGTATTCCAGTTCTTCGACTTTGCGGTTCGTCAGATTATGAAAATTAGTAATGACACCATCCTGATAAAAATCGCTCATACGGTATTCTCCAATTTTAGAATAGATAAAATTATTGGAAGTCTTCTCTGCAAACACAGAACGATAAACAATGTGGAAACCAACTGTTAATAAAGTATTTTACCTTTTCCATTTTTCCTTCAGAGAAGGGTAATAAAATGATTCAGCCCCTGACTCCAGCCGCGCGGGCCAAATTCATCGGTGCGAAAAACCTGTGTCACATCGTCTCGCTGTAGCGGCATTTCATGCTCATGATGGCCTTTGATCACCACGGCGTAATTCACTGCTTCCAGCATAGATAAATCATTAGGGCCATCTCCCAGACCTATGCTTAACACCGGATGACCGCGTTTTTGCTGATAGCGCGCCGTTAACCATTGCACCGCCTGACCTTTACCAGCACCGGCCCCCATTACGTGCCAGAAACGCCCGCCGCGTGTCAGTGACAGGCCTTCGCGCGTGAGACATTTTTTCAGGTGCGCGAAATCCAGATCATTACCGAACCAGATCAGCGGTTCAGAAGCGTCACGTTGCATCGCCAGTGCCGCGTCCTTGACCGCCAGTCCGGTCCAGACTGCGACCTGTTTCGCCGTAACATCACCAAAGCCGCGAAACTCAAAATCATAACGCTGGCGTAGTTCCACTAAAACCTGGCGGATCTCGCGATAACTCGCGCCGGAAAGGTGAAACGGCGCGGCGTCCTCATCCCGCCAGTCAGGTGGCAGATGAATGATTGCGCCATTTTCTGCAATAAAAGGCTGCTGTGTCAGATTCAGGTCAGCCTGCAGTTCCGCCACTTCTGCTGAGGTTTTACTGGTGGTTAAAATTAACGGAATCTGGGCCACCGAGAGTTTATCCAGCCAGGGCTGCGCGGGTTGCCAACTGTAATCATGATGGTCGAGCAGTGAGCCATCAAGGTCAGTGAAAATAATCAAGGGATCATCAAGGTAAGGCATTTTTTCTCCTCAATTGTGCCGGGGAACGCAAGCACAAGCTCACTGGTTTACTTCTTCCCCAGCAGCTAAGTATAGATATAAAAATGAGTTTTAACGGCGGGCAGGGCATTTCCGGAATTTTTACCGACGCAGTTCCGCAGGCGTGTGACTTTACCCGCAGCGGGTTTATGGCGATAATTTGGTGCAGTCCCCCGCTGAAAAAGAGGTAAGCAGATGAGC
Source organism: Rahnella sp. NRRL B-41462 (assembly GCF_003263525.1). Lineage (NCBI taxonomy): Bacteria > Pseudomonadati > Pseudomonadota > Gammaproteobacteria > Enterobacterales > Yersiniaceae > Rahnella > Rahnella sp. NRRL B-41462. Next base: position 25,349 of record NZ_JYDF01000047.1, read on the forward strand.
GAAGATGATGATTTATTCAGTCAGGAGATGGCAGGTGTACAGCCACTGGCGTCGGATAAACGGGTGGTCTACCTCAAAAACTCAGTTGCGGGGCACAAGGTGAGTGCAGACCCTGAGTCGGAAATATGTGAGAATCCGCTGACTACCGGCTTTCTGAATATTCAGCCATGCGATGACCCTCTCGAATACAAACACGATGGCGTACAGCAGGGAGTGCTGGATAAACTCCGGCAGGGGAAATACCCGCTGGAAGCCAGCCTGAACCTGTTGCGCAAACCTGTTGAGCAGTGCCGTCAGGAACTGTTTGCCTTTTTCTGTCAGGCACAGGCTGAAAATTTACGCACCTTGCTGATTATTCATGGGCGTGGCCGCGAAGACGAAAGTCATGCGAATATTGTGCGCAGTTATATTGCCAAATGGCTGCAGCAACTGGATGACGTGCAAGCGTTTTGCGTCGCTGTTCAGAAAGATGGCGGTGCAGGAGCCTGTTATGTCGCACTAAAGAAAACCGCGCAGGCAAAACAGGAAAACTGGGAGCGCCACGCCAAGCGCAGCCGGTAATTTTTATTGCGCTATGGTTCAACGGTGCGTCCGTTGCAGCGTGGTTTAAGCATCACCCCTTACTGTCCTGATACTTTTCATGCCCGGCGACGGGCACTTAATCGAGTTATTTCCATGTTCTCAAAACCGGTTTATCTGCGCTGTACACTTGTGTTGTGCGGCGTCAGCCTTTTATCTGCCTGTGATCGTCATATTCCTGAGCCGCTGGTGATTGAGGGCAAAACTATGGGCACGTTTTATCGTGTCAGTCTGGCAGGAGTGGATAAAAACCGGGAACCGGCGCTGCGCGAACAAATTGAAGCACAGCTTAAAGAAGACGATCATCAGCTGTCGACTTACAAAGATGACTCCGTACTGTCACGTTTTAATCAGTATCAGGGCAACGTGCCGCAGCCGATCAGTGAAGGAATGGCCGATGCGATTGTTACCTCCATCCGGATTGGCAGGCTGACCGGTGGCGCGATGGATATTACTGTCGGCCCGCTGGTGAATCTGTGGGGATTCGGGCCGGACAAACAGCCGGTAAAAATCCCGACAACGGAGCAAATCGATGCCGCCCGCGCCCGCACGGGTTTACAGCATCTTAAAGTGATCCAGCAAAATGACGGGCAGTACCTGCAAAAAGATTTACCCGGGATGTATGTCGATCTCTCGACCGTGGGCGAAGGCTACGCTACCGATCATCTGGCACGTTTAATAGAAGGCAACGGCATCAGCAATTATCTGGTGTCTGTCGGCGGAGCGGTGGTTTCCCGCGGGCATAACGCGCAGGATAAACCCTGGCAGGTGGCAGTTCAGAAACCGACGGACAAAGAAACTGCGGTGCAGGCGATTGTTGATTTGCAGGGCATGGGGATCAGCACTTCCGGCAGTTATCGTAATTATTACGAACTGAACGGCAAACGCCTTTCACACATCATTGATCCGGCGACCGGTTCGCCGATCACGCACAAGCTGGTGTCAGCCACGGTGATTGCACCGACCGCACTGGAAGCGGATGGCTGGGATACCGGCCTGATGGTACTTGGCACGAAGAAAGCGCTGGCGCTGGCTGAGCAACAGCATCTGGCGGTGTATCTCATCACCAGAGAAGGCGACACGTTTAAAAGCTACATGTCTCCACAATTCAAAGCCTATCTGAAAGATCCGGAGTAGGTTTTCGCTGCTTCAGATCCTCCTTGTCTGAAGCAGCGCCAAAGTCTTAGTGTTTCGCGGTGCTGATCAGCTCGAACAACACGACAGTGCGGGAGGTGCAGACGTACTCGCGGCCAAACTCAAAGTTGTGCTCGTTGATGTCGTCCGGCTGGAAGGTATCGAAAATATGTCGCCAGCTTTCACCGTGCGCCACCGAAGGCAAGGTGAACACCACGTCTTCGTGTGACGCGTTGAACAGCAGCAACACGGTGCTTAGTGAGCCCTGGCGAACCAGACCGGTGGGCTGGGCGCGCCCGTCAAGCAGCATCGCAATGCATTTGGCATGCGGATCTTTCCATGCCGCATCCGTCATTTCCGGCCCCTGTGGCTGGAACCAACTGACATCTTTCACTCCCAGTTTTTCATGCAATGCGCCCGTCAGGAAACGTCCGCGATGCAATATCGGGAAGCGCTTACGCAGGGCAATGAGCCGGTAGGTGAATAGCAACAACGACTGACCTTTGTCTCCAATATCCCAGTTCACCCAGGCAATCTCTGTGTCCTGACAATAGGCGTTATTATTGCCGTTTTGCGAGCGGCCAAATTCATCACCCGCAAGCAGCATCGGCGTTCCCTGAGAAAGCAGTAACGTCGCCAGCATATTACGCATTTGCCGCAACCGCAGTTCATTGATGGCCGGATCGTCAGTCGGGCCTTCCACACCATAGTTGGCCGAAATATTGTTATCGCTGCCATCCTTGCCGTCTTCGCCGTTCGCTTCGTTGTGTTTACTGGCATACGACACCCAGTCATTGAGCGTGAAACCATCATGGGCAGTAATAAAATTCACGGAAGCATAAGGCTTGCGGCCCCGGTGATTAAACAGATCTGCTGAACCGGAAAGCCGTGTGACAAACTGCGCCAGTTGGCCCTCGTCGCCACGCCAGAATTTGCGCACCGTGTCGCGGAACCGGTCGTTCCATTCCATCCAGCCCGGCGGGAAGCCGCCCACCTGATAGCCGCCGGGACCGCAATCCCAGGGTTCGGCGATCAGTTTGCACTGACTGAGGATCGGATCCTGACGGCAGGTGTCGAGAAAACCGCAGCCCTCATCAAAGCCATAGCTTTCACGTCCGAGGATCGTCGCCAGATCAAAGCGGAAACCATCGACCTGCATCTCGGTTGCCCAGTATCGCAGCGAGTCTGTGACCATCTGTAATACGCGCGGATGACTGAGATTGAGCGTATTACCGGTACCGGTATCGTTAATGTAATAACGCTTATTGTCCGGCATCAGCCGGTAATAGCTGGCGTTATCGATACCTTTAAAAGACAGCGTCGGACCCAGCTCGTTACCTTCAGCGGTATGGTTGTAAACGACATCCAGAATGACCTCAATACCCGCAGCGTGCAGGGTGGCGATCATTTGTTTGAATTCGTTGACGGTATGCGTTGCCATATATTGCGGATGCGGCGCAAAGAAACTCAGCGTGTTGTAGCCCCAGAAATTATGCAGACCTTTGTCCTGCAAGTGCCGGTCATCGGTGAAGGCGTGGACCGGCATCAGCTCGACAGACGTGACCCCGAGAGAACGGATATAGTCCACGATATGCGGCGTGCTCATGCCGGAAAACGTGCCGCGCAAATGCTCAGGTACTGCCGGATGGCGCATGGTATAGCCGCGTACATGCGTCTCATAAATCAGGGTTTTTTCCCAGGGGATATGTCTTTTACGTGAACGGGCCCACGAGAATGCCGGATCAATCACCCGGCATTTAGGCAAAAACGGTGCGCTGTCACTGTTATCGATGTGCAAATCTTTCTTTGGGCTTTGCAGGTCATAGGCAAACAGAGCATCGTCCCATTTCAGTTCGCCGACAATCTGCTTGGCGTAAGGGTCGAGCAGTAACTTGGCGGGATTAAACCGGTGACCATCGTGCGGCGCATAGGGACCATGCACGCGATAGGCATACAGCAGGCCAGGACGGGCATCCGGCAGATAACCATGCCAGACTTCATCGGTATATTCCGGCAGTTCGATCACATCATATTGCTCGCCGTTTTCGTTAAAAAGACACAGTTCTACCTTGGTGGCGTTGGCTGAAAACAGTGCGAAATTTACGCCCAGCCCGTCCCAGGTCGCCCCCAGAGGCACCGGCAGTCCTTCGCGTACCCGTGTGGTGTGTCCGGAATCGAAACTGCGCACAATTTCACCGTCGCTGTAAGGCTCGATAATACGTACGCCAAACTCATCTACTGCAATATCAACCTGTAAATGCGCCGGAAGGGTGCGGATTGCTTCCGTTGTTACGGCAGGTTTACTTATCTTGCTGGATCGGGCCTTTGCCATACTTGACGTCACTCCGTTTCAGGGAAATCTGACAAAAATTGCCGAAAAGGGCCGTCTGCGTTCACGCAGACGATAACAACGAGTGTAGACCGGACTTCGTAACTTCTCCCGTAAACCGCCGAAAAGCTGTACAAGAGGAAGGGCTTCGTCGATAGTGAAAGCGAAAAAGCTAGCCTGCTAGTTATTGTCTGACTTTATCCAGAGGAATCTCCATGACCATCGCGTTGCTCAGCCATGTTGAACTTGATGCTGGCTATCCTGACCGGTTCGAAGCGGCCGGTTTTACTCTCTTTTTTGCGACGACGCCTGAACAACGTGCGAACCTTGATCCGCAGATTGCTCAGCAAATCCGTGCGGTATTAACCATTGGCAGCATCGGACTAAGTGCAACTGAAATGGACGCGTTACCGTCGCTGGAAATCATTTGTGCACAGGGTGTAGGGTTTGAACATATTGATGTCGCGGCTGCAAAACAGCGCGGTATTCACGTCACGAATGGCCCCGGCACCAATAACGCTTCTGTCGCTGACCATACACTGGCGCTGATGCTGGCGGTCACGCGGAAAATCCCGCAGTTTGATGCCGCTGTACGTACGGGAGAATGGAAAAAAACGCGCTGGAATACGCCGGGAATGGCGGGTAAACGTCTGGGAATTATCGGGCTGGGAAATATCGGTGCATTGATTGCCCGCCGCGCGGCGGGCGGATTTGGATATGGCGATCGGGTATCACAACCGGCGTTCGCTGGAAGACAGCCCGTACCGTTATTTCCTCACCATCACTGAGCTGGCTGAGTGGGCTGATTATCTCGTGGTGGCGACGCCGGGCGGCAAAAATACCGCCAGGCTGGTGGATGGCAATATTCTGCGCGCGCTGGGGCCGGAAGGGTTTTTGATTAATATTGCGCGGGGAAGTGTGGTGGACAGCGCCGCGCTGATTGCCAGCCTGCACAATAACGAAATCGCCGGTGCCGCACTGGATGTGGTGGACGGCGAGCCGCAGGTGCCGGCGGAAATGCTCACGCTGGATAATCTGGTGATCACGCCGCACGTCGCGGGGCGTTCGCCGGAATCAGTAGAAAATATGCTGGCCCTGGTGTTATCAAATCTTGAGGCGCATTTTGGCGGCAAACCGGTCTTGACGCCGGTGCCTGAGTAAGGCGCTGATTGTTACCGTATTGCTGAGAATGCTTTAAAAACGCTGCTTGCCGGCGTTTTTTTATGGCGGCCAAAAAACAGACACATGATTTCTATAGTCGTAAAAAGCATAAGTAACCGCTTTTTCTTATTTGTCTGGCATAGCAACAGATCGTAACAATAGGGTTTTCGGCAAGCAAAGAGGCAGACAGCGGTGAACTTTCAACAACTCAAAATTATACGGGAATCAGCGCGATGCAATTACAACCTGACCGAAGTATCGAACATGCTGTTCACGTCGCAGTCAGGTGTCAGCCGTCATATCCGCGAGCTGGAAGATGAGCTGGGCGTTGAGATATTTATCCGTCGTGGAAAGCGCTTACTGGGGCTGACTGAGCCGGGTAAAGAGTTGCTGGCAGTGGCCGAGAGAATTCTCAATGAGGCGCAGAATATCCGCCGTCTTGCGGATGTTTTCTCTAAAGAAGACGCGGGCGTGCTGACCATCGCCACCACTCACACTCAGGCGCGTTACAGTTTGCCTAAAGTCATCAAAGCCTTCCGTGCGATTTATCCGGGTGTACGCCTCGAGTTGCATCAGGGGTCGCCACAGGAAGTGCTGACAATGCTGCTGAGCGGGCAGGCGGATGTCGCCATCGCCAGCGAAAAGCTGATGAATGACCCGTCAGTCGCCGCGTTTCCGTATTACCGCTGGCATCACGCAATTGTCGTACCGCAAGGGCATCCGCTGACGTTGCAACACCCGCTGACGTTACAACATCTGAGCGAACAACCGCTGATCACCTATCGTCAGGGTATCACTGGCCGTTCCCGTCTCGATGAAGCTTTCAGCCGTGCCGCGCTGACCGCCGATATCGTGCTGAGTGCGCAGGATTCTGATGTGATTAAAACCTACGTCGAGCTGGGGTTGGGCGTGGGCATCCTGGCAGATAAGGCATTTGAAGCCGCCCGTGATACCGGCCTGCAGTTGATCAATGCGGAGCATTTATTTGAAGCCAATACGGTCTGGCTGGGACTGAAGAAAGCGCAATTGCAGAGAAACTACGTATGGCGGTTTATCGAGTTGTGTAATCCGGGTCTTTCTGTGAATGAGATCAAAGAGAAGGTATTTGCAACGGGCGGGGAGCCGGTGATTGACTATCAGATTTGAGGGGCAAGCTTTTCGCTCCTCCCCCTGCGAAGGAGGAGGCTGGGAGGGAGCTAACGGAGCTAGGTAAATTTTACATATAAAAAAACCGGTCATGAGACCGGTTTTTTACCTTCGCTAAAAGCGAAACCTAGACTGCCGGTTTGGCGATCACATTGCGGTTTTCCATGCGAACTTCAGCAATGTTCACCTCAATGATGTCGCTCTGGCGGTAGGCCACTTCGCCTTTGATCAGGACAGTACCGGTATCGGCGCTGCACACCAGTTCGTCGCGCACGCTGTGCAGGAACGGAGCAGGGATGAACGCCACGGCACCGATATCTTGCAGACGTATGCGCAGGCCGCCGCGGGTGACATCGATAATTTCAGCACTGAATTTAACGTCAGTGCCGACTTTATCTTCCAGGTAACGGGCATACAACCAGTCACCGACATCGCGCTCAGCCATGCGGTTGGCACGACGGCGTTCTGCCAGTTGAATGGTCATGTCGTCCTGAGGTTTTTCAGCAGACTGTTGCAGGATCATCGCTTTCAGCAAACGGTGGTTCACCATGTCGCCGTATTTACGGATAGGTGATGTCCAGGTCGCATAAGCTTCCAGCCCCAGGCCGAAGTGCGGCCCCGGAGTGGTGCTGATTTCTGCAAAGGTCTGGAAACGACGGATGCGACTGTCGAGGAACTGGGTTGGCAATGCATCAAGCTTACGGCGCAGAGCGCAGAAGCCCGGCAGGGTCAGCAGTTCTTCAGCGTTGGCTTCAACGTCATTGGCCTGCAGCACGGTGACCGCGTTTTCCACCAGCAGAGGATCAAAACCGGTATGCACGTTATAAACGCCGAAACCGAGGCTGTCGCGCAAGGCGATAGCGGCACAGACGTTGGCGGCAATCATCGATTCTTCAACGATGCGGTTAGCAATGCGGCGATGTTCGGCGATGATTTCCAGCACGTTACCTTTCTCACCCAGCACGAAGCGGTAATCAGGACGGTCTTTAAATACCAGTGCATGTTCGGTCCGCCATGCGCTGCGCACGTCGCAGACGCGTTTGAGCAGGCGGATCTGTGAGGCGATCACCTCGCTGGCCGGTTGCCATTCGCTTTTCTCATCCGCTTCCAGCCAGTCAGACACGTCGTCATAAGCCAGTTTGGCTTTCGACTCGATAGTCGCCGCGAAGAAACGAATGTCGCTGCCCAGTGTGCCATCTGCGCCGACTGTGACAGAACACGCCAGAACCGGACGGCTGACGTCCGGCCACAGGGAACAGATATCATCGGACAATTCACGCGGTAGCATCGGGATGTTGAAGCCCGGCAGATAGTTGGTGAATGCGCGTTTTTTCGCAATGTTGTCCAGCTCGCTGCCTTCGCTGACGTAAGCCGTCGGGTCAGCAATTGCGACAGTCATTTGCAGGGTGCCGTCGCCGTTGTCTTTCACATACAGCGCGTCATCCATGTCCTGCGTACTGCCGCTGTCGATAGTGACAAATGGCAGGGCGGTCAGGTCTTCGCGGGTCAGGCCTTCATCGCGTAGCTCGGCAATGTCAGATTTCGGCGCTTCACGTTCAAGGTTATGACGTGCCAGCGTGACCCACCACGGCGCAAGATCGTCGGCGCCGGTGGTGATCCATTCGGTGATTTCAGCCTGGAAGCTGTGGTCGCCTTCTTTCAGCGGGTGACGGCGCATTTCAGCCACACACCAGTCGCCGTCATTCACTTCATGATTGATGTTGCGGGCAACGCGGCACTGAATAGCATCACGTAATAAAGGATGATCCGGAATGATAGAAAGACGGTCGTCTTTCTTCGTTACGCGGCCAACAAAACGGCTGAGAAAAGGTTCAACCAATGTTTCCGGCTGGACGACTTCACGCTCTTTTTCGGTTTGCAGGGAAGCGATAACGCGATCCCCGTGCATGACTTTTTTCATGTACGGAGGCGGAATGAAATAGCTTTTTTGACCGTCTACTTCAAGAAAGCCAAAGCCTTTCTCAGTGCCTTTTACGATGCCTTCGACACGCGGAGTCTGAGAGTGAAGTTGCTGTTTTAGCTGCGCGAGCAGCGGGTTATCTTGAAACATATCGTCCAGAGAATTGGGGGTTAATGTGGCTCGATTAGCGGCAGACAGTTTTACGCGATCTGACCCCTTCGGGCAAGCGGCATCTGCCCCTTTCGCCTCATAACCCTGAAGCGAAAGGGGAGATTTGCGCGATGTCGCGCAAGTACGACTTATGCGATACGTTGCAGGTCCACTTTTTGTTCGCAGCGACGGATAGTCACCGGGACGGCTTTGGAGGTCGGGGTGTGAGTCTGGTCACCAAAACTGGACATCGGCACCAGCGGGTTGGTTTCCGGATAATAAGCCGCCAGGTTACCGCGGGGAATATCGTAGCTGACCAGTTTAAAACCGGTCACTTTGCGCTCAATACCGTCGTTCCACAGCGTTTCGATTTCCACCAGTTCACCGTCTTGCAGGCCCAAGTCCGCCAGATCCTGCGGGTGAATGAACAACACTTCACGCTGGCCGTAAACACCACGGTAACGGTCATCGAGGCCGTAAATGGTGGTGTTGTACTGGTCGTGAGAGCGTAACGTTTGCAGGGTGAACGGCGCATTCTGGTCGCCCATCGGGATCAGCACTTCAGGCAACGGGGATGCACTGAAATTGGCCTTGCCACTCAGGGTGTTGAATTTCAGCTCTGCTGCCGCATTACCGAGATAGAAACCGCCTTTGATATCGCAGCGCGCATTGAAATCCCGAAAGCCCGGAATGGTGGCTTCAATATGATCGCGGATAAGATTGTAATCGTCAGCCAGCGCCATCCAGTCGAGGTATTTATCACCCAGAACGGCATTGGCGATACCGCAGACAATCGCGGTTTCAGAACGCTGTTCTTTGGATAACGGAATGCCTACGCCTTCGGAGGCATGTACCATGCTAAAGGAGTCTTCAACGGTGATGAACTGCGAACCGGTCGCCTGCATATCCAGTTCGGTACGGCCCAGCGTTGGCAGGATCAGCGCTTCTGCACCCGGCGTCAGGTGCGTACGGTTCAGTTTGGTGCTGATCTGAACGGACAAATCCAGATTGCTTAGCGCCTGTTCTGTACGCGGAGTATCCGGTGCCGCCGCCGCCAGATTACCGCCAAGGCAGATCAGGACTTTGGCTTCTTTACGCAGCATGGCTTCCAGCGCTTCTACGGTGTTATGACCCGGGACACGCGGTGGCGTGAATTTGAAGTGGCTTTCCATCGCATCGAGCAGTGCTTTTGGCGCTTTCTCATCGATACCCATGGTGCGGTTACCCTGCACGTTGCTGTGACCGCGCACCGGACACAACCCGGCGCCAGGTTTGCCAAGCTGACCAAACAACAGTTGCAGGTTAGTGATTTCGCGCACGGTCGGCACAGAGTGTTTATGCTGCGTCACGCCCATCGCCCAGGTACAAATCACCCGTTCGGCGTTCATATAAATGCTTGCCGCTTCGCGCAAGTCCTGTTCACTCAGACCTGACTGTTCAGTAATTTTTTCCCAGCTGGTGGCATCGACCACGGCCAGATACTCATCGACACCGGCACAGTTTGCCGCGATAAATTCTTCATCGAACAGGGAAGGCTGACCGGAAGCAATACGTTCGCGGTGTGTCTGCAATAACGCTTTAACGATACCGCGCACGGCCGCCATGTCACCGCCAAGGTTTGGCTGGTAATAGGCGGCGCTGATGCGACCCGCTTTCGGTGTCACCACTTCCAGCGGTTTTTGCGGATCGGCAAAACGTTCCAGACCCCGTTCACGCAGGGTATTAAAGCTGACCACTTTTGCCCCCCGGTCAGACGCATGACGCAGACTGTGCAGCATACGCGGGTGGTTGGTGCCCGGGTTCTGGCCGAAGACAAAAATGGCGTCTGCTTTCTCAAAATCATCCAGACGGATAGTGCCTTTACCGACGCCGATGCTTTGTTTGAGGCCCACACCGCTGGCTTCGTGACACATGTTCGAACAGTCAGGGAAGTTGTTGGTACCGAACATACGGCCGAACACCTGATACAGATAAGAGGCTTCGTTACTGGCACGCCCGGAGGTGTAGAAATCTGCCTGATCGGGACTTTCCAGCCCGTTAAGATGGCTGGCGATCAGTGAGAATGCGGCATCCCAGCTGATAGGCTCGTAATGGTCGGTGGTGCGGTTGTAACGCATCGGATGGGTAAGACGCCCCTGATATTCCAGGAAATAATCGCTCTGTGCACGCAGCTTACTCACACTGTGTTGAGCAAAGAACTCTGGTTCGACGGCTTTGCGGGTGGCTTCCCAGCTGACGGCTTTCGCACCGTTTTCACAGAAGCTGAATGTGCTGTGATTATCGTCTCCCCAGGCACAGCCGGGACAGTCAAAACCGCGACCTTTGTTAACACGCATCAGGTTACGCAGGTTAGAAAGGACTTTCTTACTGTCGAAGACGAAACGGGTGGTGGATTCCAGTGCACCCCAGCCGCCGGCCGCGCCGTGGTAGGGTTTGATCTCAGTTTTGAATTTCATAGTTATGCTTCGCAGGTGGTTTTTGTCTTGTCTGTGAACAAACCGGATGATGAGTTGTTAACCGGATTGTTAATTTTATGTCACAAGTTTAGGAGCGGGTGACAAGAACGTCTAATCGAATGCTGTGATGGAGCGATAGGAATCCTCTATCGCAGGGAAATATCGGGGAATAACGGAAATTCCCCGCAAGGAAAGGGGCGCATCACCGTATTTCATCCCTGTTGAAAACAGCGGGTTGTGATAATAAAACCTGATTGCAGGCTCAGTGGCAGGTGTTGGTGGAAATTAACGCAAGTTGTAACAGAACCGTTTCACTATGAAATGGTTAGCAAAAGACTAAGGGTTTTTCTGCAGGGGGTTTTAGTGCAACCTATGCCGCAGATTTTATCCCATAGGTTTTTGATATATTTCCGAGTTTAATAATAGCCCGGCAATATGGCGTGTTTAAGGAAGATTCAGTGAAACGTAGTGTAATGAGTGTTTTATCTTGTGTATTGATGTTCTCCGCAGGCAGTGCGAAAGCTATCGCGCCACTGGATTTCCCTGTCGTGCCGCCAAGCATTGACGCCGCTTCTTTTGTGCTGATGGATTATGCCAGCGGTGATGTGCTGGCCGCCGGCAACCCGGATGAACGCCGTAACCCGGCCAGCCTGACCAAACTGATGACAGGTTATGTCATTGACCGCGCGTTAGATCATAAAAAAATCACCATGGATGATGTGGTGACGGTACCGCAGGAAGCCTGGGTCGCTGGCAATAAAAGTCTGGCCGGTTCTTCACTGATGTTTCTAAAGCCAGGTGACCATGTCACCGTGCGTGACCTGATCCGCGGCATCATCATTACTTCCGGTAATGACGCCTGCGTGGCCATGGCCGATTATGTGGCGGGCAGCCAGGATTCATTCGTAGGAATGATGAATCAGTACGTGGTGAGCATGGGGCTGACCAACACCCATTTCGAGACTGTGCATGGCCTGGACGCGCCGGGGCAATACACCACCTCTTATGATCTGGCGAAACTTTCCCGCGCCATTATCGGCGGGGAACCTGAGGAATATCATATGTATGCTGAAAAATCGCTGACGTATGACAACATCACTCAGCAAAACCGTAACGGCCTGTTGTGGGATAAAAACCTGCAGGTTGATGGCCTGAAAACAGGTCATACCGAAAGCGCCGGTTTCAACATTATTGCCTCTGCGACGCAGGGTGACCGTCGTCTGATCGCCGTCGTGATGGGCGGTAAAAGCTCAAAAGGCCGCGAAGAACAGGCGCGCAAACTGCTGACCTGGGGTTTCCGCGAATATACCAGTAAACAGATTTTCAAAGCTGATCAGACCGTTTCCAGCGAACATGTTTGGTTTGGTGCTAATGCACAGGTGAAGGTCGGTTCACTGAGTGATGTCTTTATCAGCGTGCCGCAGGCCGATGCCGATAAACTGAAAGCCCAGTACGTGCTGACCCGTCCGCAGATTGACGCGCCGCTGAAGAAAGGTCAGGAGCTCGGCAGTATTAATATCGTAGATAACGGCAAAGTCATCAAAACCGTGCCGCTGGTAGCACTGGAAGATGTCGCAGAAGGCGGGATCATCAGCCGTGCGATTGATTATGTGAAGCTGAAAATTTAACGTCTGTTCCGCTGGTCAAAACGCAAAAAGAGCCTGCCCGAAAAGCAGGCTCTTTTTTTTGCACCTGCTGCACCACAGTTGAACATTCTGCGGCACCGGGGCGACATCTTTATTCCTCCCCGTCGGACAGGGCAGGTGTAATTACCTGAAAATCCCATCGAATCAATGTGGCATGTTTGTTGCTGAGAACTTATTTCTTGCTAGCAATGTTAAAAATCTTTGGCTGGCGTTGACAGGAAATAAGGGAGACGACGAATGACAACATTGAATATGCCCATGACAATCGCGGCCAGCGCACGGTGGCGGCAGTTAGTTCTGGGGCTGATTTGCATGGCGGCGATTTCCAGTCCGCAATATGTCTGGACTCTGCTGACTAAACCGCTCGCGCTTAAACTGGGGGTTCCGCTGGCAGAGTTACAGGTTACGTTCTCGCTACTGATAATTCTGCAAACCTTCTTTTCTCCTTTTCAGGGCAGCCTGATTGAACGTTTTGGCCCGCGGAAACTGATTTCAATCGGCACGCTGTTATCAGGGTTCAGTTGGGTACTGGCGTCACAAGTCAGCAGCATTACGGGCCTTTATCTGGTCTATGGCTGCATCGGCGGACTGGGTACCGGCATTGTTTATGTCGGTGTCGTCGGGTTGATGGTGCGCTGGTTCCCGCATAAACGTGGCTTTGCGGCGGGAATGGTGGCTGCCGGATACGGAATGGGGGCGATTCTGACCACGTTCCCTGTTTCGACGTCCCTGACCAGTCGCGGGCTGGAAAGTACGTTGATTATCTTTGGCGTTATTTTCGCCGTCATTGGTTTTCTGGCCAGCCAGGGATTACGGCTGCCGCCGTCGCTCAGCGAGCGTCAGGATGTGCCGGTCATGGTGACGGAAGGCAAACAGTACCGTCCGAAACAAATGCTCAGACAGCCTCTGTTCTGGCTGATGTTTTTCATGATGGCGATGATGTCGACTTCAGGGCTGATGGTCACCTCGCAAATGGCGGTGTTTGCCCATGATTTTGGTATCACGGAAGCGGTGGTGTTTGGCATGGCCGCGTTGCCGCTGGCACTGACCATTGACCGTTTTACCAACGGGCTGACACGCCCGCTGTTCGGTTTTATTTCGGATAAATTTGGTCGTGAGCAGACGATGTTTATCGCATTTGCGCTGGAAGGCTGTGCGATGATTTTGTGGCTGATGTGCCGCGACAATGCTGTGTTGTTTGTTCTGCTGTCCGGCGTGGTGTTTTTTGGCTGGGGAGAAATTTTTTCCTTGTTCCCGTCAACGCTGACCGACACCTTTGGCAGTCAGAATGCCACTGCCAATTATGGCTGGTTGTATATGTCGCAGGGCATAGGATCCATTTTTGGCGGCCCGCTTGCGGCACTGATTTATCAGCACACGGGCGGATGGAATATTGTATTCACCTGCGCCATCACGCTGGATTTTGTCACCGCCATTCTGGCGCTCTGGGTACTGAAACCCTGGCGTGCCCGTTTTATGCAGGCAGCCCGTGACTGAATAATCCTAAACTAGCGGGGTCTGGAGACGTTGTCACAGAGGAATGTTAACAAGCTGTAATTCAGGTAAAGCAGCGGGGCGACCGGCTCACGGACGCCCCGAACGGCCTAAAACACTTTCGAAGAAAAATCCGTTTTCACTTCGCTTTCAATGTAGGTATTTAAACCCCAACCGGCGCGCGCCAGTTCCTTCATTTTTTCGAGATGTTCGGGGCCAGGATGGCGGATATCGTAGAGATAAACGTGATTGTTCTTGAAGCGGATTTTGATCGAGTTGGCATCAATCTGGAAGCTGACAACCTGTGAATCACCGCTTTTGTTGGCGTAATTTTCCATGCTGCATCCTGTTAGCTAAGCCTGATTTCGGGCGACATCTTCTATTAACCACGTCCGGGCTTTTCTTGCAGGGCGACAGTTCACAGTTTCTTCAACTCGCTGAAAACTTAGCTTATCTGTGTACATCACTCCCCGATTTTTCGGGAAGTGATGTAACGGGGGGCATTACGCTTCTTCGCGATTATTTCAGCAGGAACGAATGATCAAAGGTGCCGCTGACATTCAGCGCGACGGGCAATAATCCCTGCGCGTGATAGAAATCTGCTGTTTGCTGTTGCTGCGTCTCGGTTGCGGCATCTATCGGCTGCCAGTAGGATTTACGACGCTCGAACCCCAGCTTTGCGGCGTCCAGCGGGAAGCCGATGATTTTCGCCAGTTTTTCGCTGTACGCATCCAGATTTTTATACGCCCATATCTGTGCATCGCTCAGGCGCTGCAGATAGTCAGCGATGGCCTCGCGTTTAGCTTTATCTTTCAGCGCCGTATCCGTCGCGGCAAGGAAGCTGTTACCCGACCACAAGCCGCGGCCATTTACGACCACACGCAGATGATCCTGAGTCTCAGCGAAGGCGGTGTAGGGTTCCCACGTTGCCCAGACATCCACTGAACCTTGCGTCAGTGCCAGCTTCGCATCGCTTGGCGGCAGGAAGCGGAACGTGACGTCTTTGGCGCTCAGTCCGGCAGAGGCAAGGGCTTTCAGCGCGACAAAATGTCCGATGGAACCGCGGTTGGTCGCGATACTTTTGCCTTTCAGATCCGCGGCGCTTTTGACCGGGCTGTCCGGTTTCACCAGCAGCGCGGTGCCGTAGGCGTCTGACTTATCCACGGCGATGGCTTTTACCTGCGCACCTGCGGCCTGTGCAAATAACAGCGGCGCATCACCGATAATGCCCACATCTACCGCCTGTGCATTCAGCGCTTCTGCCAGCGGCGCAGCAGCCGGAAACTCTGACCATTCAATTTTATAGGGCAGCTTATCCAGCTTATTTGCCGCTTCCAGCTGTGCCCGCATGTTGCCTTTCTGATCGGCGACCCGCAGGGTAATTTGTTCGGCATTTGTGGCGAACACAGCGCCGGTCAGCGTGACCAGCAGCAGAAGATTTCTCACATTCAGTCGCATCGGGTTTCCTTAACTCAGGGCAGTCACGGCGGTGTGTTTTCGGGCTTCCCGCGCAGCGATTTTCTGCTTCGTCAGCGGGATCAGACTCTTACCGTATTCGACGGCGTCATTCAGCGGATCAAAGCCGCGGATCAGGAAAGTGGTGATGCCCAGATCGTAATATTTCAGCAGTGCATCGGAGACCTGTTCCGGCGTACCGACCAGGGCCGTAGAATTGGAACCGCCGCCAATCAGCCCGGCGATGCCGGTCCACAGGCAGGAATCGAGACGATCGCCTTGCGCGACGGCTTTCAGTAAACGCTGAGCTCCCACGCTTTGGAGTTTGGCTGCCAGCACCTGACCTTTCTCAGCTTGCAGGGCGGTGGCTTTAGTGAGAATTTCATCCGCTTTCGCCCAGGCTTCTTCTTCTGTTTTGCCGAGGATAGGGCGGAAGGAAATACTGAAGTTAATATCCCGGTTGTGTTTTGCCGCAGAGGCTTTTACCGCTTCCACCGTTTCTGCTGCACTGGCCAGCGGCTCGCCCCATAACGCAAATACATCCGCCTGTTTACCCGCAACACGGATGGCATCATCGGAAGATCCGCCGAAAAATACCGGCAGTTTTTTCTGACAGGGCTTAATGGCAGAGAAAGCATTTTCCGCCTGATAAAATTCACCCTGATGGTCAAAACCGGTTTCTGAATACCAGCTCTGTTTCAGTACATCGATGTATTCATCCGTGCGCTGATAGCGGCCGGATTTCGCCACATAATCACCGTCACGGCGTTGTTCCGCATCGCTGCCACCGCTGATGATATGCACTGCCACGCGACCATCAAGCAGGTGGTCGAGGGTCGCCAGCTTACGGGCGGCGAGGGTCGGCGCGACGAATCCCGGCCGGTGAGCCAGAAGAAAATGAATGCGGGATGTGCTGGCCCCGGCGTGCGCGGTGACCAGAAAAGCATCGGGCTGGTCGGAGGCATAGGCCACCAGAATGCGGTCAAAGCCAGCATCTTCATGGGCTTTGGCGAAATCGGAAATGTATTTTTTATCGAAAATCGGGCCGGTCGGTGGGATGATTTCAGAAGCCAGACGGTGTCCGATCATACCAATAAATTGCACGCTCATAGGCTGTCACTCCTCGGGATGAGGCCAGCGGATGAAGGTCTGCGCTGGCAGGAGTTATCACCATAAACGGTAACTTACTATGTGAGAAATTCATTATCTTCATAAGCTAATATAAAAAATGTGCATGAACAGGTGTTGCTTTGGGCATCGCGCCCAGGGGGTTGACCTTAATGCCAGTCCGGATGGCAATCCCATAATCACTACCTGCCACAATCCAACCCGTTAGCTATCGCCGCGGCAAACGCATCAATCGCTGGTACCTGACTCGCAGGAACGTTGGGATAAATCAGCCACAACTGGCTGCGGGGGGCGAAATCTTTCAGGTCATACAGCGCCAGTTCAGGGCGCAGTGCATGTTTTTCTACCAGCGCGCGCGGCATCAGCCCCAGGCCGCGCCCTTCAGCAATCAGGGATAATTGTAAGGTCGTGCCAAACGCCTCAAGATTGATGAGCAAAGGTAAACCCTGTTCAGTCAGCGCGCGCTGCAGGGCGGCGCGGAAACCACAGCCATGCGGATTGAGGATCCACCCGTGCTGATAACAATCTTCCAGACGTTGTGGCAAAGCCTGCGGTGCTTTCGGGCCGACAACCACTAAATCGACCGTACCCAGCGGCTGGTTTTCGACACCCTCAGGGAATTGCTTACTGGCAGGGAACAGCACGACCGCGGCTTCCAGTTCCTGCTGCTGTATCCGTAACAATAATTCGTCGCCCCAGCCGCTGGAAAGTCGCGGCTGGATTTGCGGAAATTGCGCAGACAGGGTTTTCAGGGCAGGCAACAGACTGCTTTCGCTCAGGCTTTGTGGCACGGCAAGGCGCAGAAGGCCGGAAGGTGGACTGTCGGCGGCAACCAAATCACTGAGCGCATCCACCTCACGCAAGATATGACGGCATTGCTGATAAACACGGTTGCCCATCAGGCGTGGGTTTCAGGGGTTTGGTCTGGCGGTTCAGCAGCGGAATGCCCAGCGATTCTTCAAAATTTTGTACCCGACGGGTAATTGCCGGCTGTGTCAGCCCCAGCTCATCGGCAGCAAGCCGGGTAGATTGCAGGCGGATAACGGCGACAAAAGCAGTCAGGTCTTCAATTTTCATAGGCACTCAGCGTCAGGATTAACGTAAAAACGGATGCCGGCAGGATAAAACAATTTTCACGCGGACGCTGGATCCTGATGCACATTTTTATGTGTGATTTGCATATTAGCTTATCCATAAAATGAATTTTGCTTGGATCATGGCGATGCTAACCTGTCGGAAACAGTGATGAAGTATGAGGAAAGTGATGACGACTTTACAGCTCGCGCCGCTGAGACAATTTCTGGCGGACTTCACCCGGCTGGTGCAGGAACCGCACGGTCAGACGCAAATACTGGCGCAGGGAAGCGAACTGCTGACCCGTCTTATCGGCGAAGATAACTGGCTGCCGGAGGAGTTTGCGCAGCCTCATCCTGAACATTATCAGCAATATCTCTTGTACGCCGATCCGCTGTCGCGTTTTTCTGTGGTGAGTTTTGTCTGGGGGCCGGGGCAGAAAACACCGGTGCATGACCATCGTGTCTGGGGGCTGATAGGTATGCTGCGCGGTGCAGAAGTCAGCCAGAATTATACCCGCCACCCCGACGGAACGCTGCAACCGGAAGGAAATCCCATTACGCTGCACGTTGGCGACGTCGGGAAAATCTCCCCCGATCAGCTGGATATCCACCAGGTCAGCAATTTTTTCAAGGAACAGGTCTCGGTCAGCATTCACGTTTACGGCGGCAATATCGGTGCGGTTTCACGGGCGGTTTATCTGCCAGACGGCACCGGGAAAACCTTTATTTCCGGCTACTCCAGCCCGCACCTTCCCAATATCTGGGACCTGTCAAAAGAGAGAAATCATGACTGATTCATATTCACTGCCTTTGCGCCATTTTTCTGAACTCCGCGAGGCGTTGCTCGAAGGACAGGATGTGGCACTGGTTGACCTGCGTGAAGAAGCGGCCTTTGCCACCGGACATCCCTTATTTGCTGCCAATCTGGCTTTGTCTAAACTCGAACTGGAAGTGCTGGATCGCATACCAAACCGTCTGACGGCTATTACGTTGTATGACAATGGTGAATTTTATGACGTGCAGCGCGGCGAGCGTAAAACCATGCGGGCGGCTCAATTGCTGAAATCGCTGGGGTATCAGAATATCGCGTTGCTGGCCGGTGATCTGGCTGGCTGGAAAGAAGCGGGTGGTGAGATATTTATTGATGTGAACGCGCCCAGTAAAGCCTTCGGGGAATGGGTTGAACATCATTACGAGACACCGTCCCTGAGTGCGGAACAGGTGCTGGCATTGCAACAGCAGGGGGCAAACATTGCTGTGCTGGATGTGCGCCGTTTTGATGAATACCAGGTGATGAGTATTCCGGGCGGCGTGAGCGTACCGGTAGGCGAACTTGTGCTGCGCCTGAAAGATGTGGTGCCTGATGACAACACGCAGGTGATCATCAATTGTGCGGGGCGTACCCGCAGCATTATCGGCACGCAATCTCTGATTAATGCCGGATTAACGCAGCCGGTGTCTGCATTGCGTAACGGTACGATTGGCTGGACGCTGGCGGGGCAGGCACTGTCGCACCTGCAACATAAACAGTTTCCGGCACTGAGTGAAGCCTCACGCAGGGTTGCGCTGAAAGGCGCGCAAACTCTGGCTTTACGCGCGGGCGTGCGCTCAGTGACGTTGTCACAATTACGTAACTGGCAACAGGATGATTCCCGCACGTTATACGTGTTTGACGTGCGCACGGCAGAAGAGTTTCGTGCCGGGCATCTGGCAGGCACGCGACACGTTCCCGGTGGCCAGTTGGTTCAGGAAACCGATCACTATGCCAGCGTTCGTGGCGCGCGAATAGTGCTGGTGGATAATGATGGTGTGCGTGCGCGCATGGCGGCCTCATGGCTGGCACAGATGAACTGGGAAGTGTATATCGCCGAAGTGAGGGCTGAAGATCTGACTGAACAAGGCGACTGGAAAGCCCGGGTTGCGCCCGCACCGGCTGTGGAATCTGTCAAACCGGAACAACTGCTGAACTGGCTGAGTGAGGGTAATACCGGCATTATCGATCTCACCACCAGCGCGAATTTCCGTAACCGGCGCATTCCGGGTGCGGTCTGGACAACACGGGGCAATATCCCGCAAATTATTGCCTTACAACCGCAGAAAGCGCGTTGGGTTGTCACCTGCACCAGCGGTTTGCTGGCACGTTACGCTGTCACGGAAGTGGCCGGATTAACCGGCAAACCCGTTTATTTGCTGGAGAAAGGCACGGTGGGCTGGATCGACCACGGGTTGCTGCTTGAGCGGGGGGATTCTGCTTATCTGGACGACGCGCAAGACAGATATCGTCGTCCGTACGAAGGCACGGATGTCAGCCCGCAGGCGATGCAGGATTATCTGGACTGGGAATACGGGCTGGTCGGGCAGTTGGAAAAAGACGGAACGCACGGTTTCAGATTACTGGAAGCCTCAGGGCTGAGGCCTCTGCGTGAGGAACGCAGAGGTTCAGTTAACGTTTAACGACGACCACGCGGATGAGTGCGGGCTGTCCAGTCGTATGTTGCAGAAGTGCTTGGAACGGCTTTATTACGGCGCTTTTCGGCCCGCGCTTTCGCAGCGACTTTTTCTTTTTCTGCCATCAACGTATCGATGTAGTCATCTTTAATCCGGTTATTTTCCGAATTCGTCAGCTCACGGCCCTGTGCTTTACGGGCTCTGTCCAGCAGTGTTTTTAACTCACGCTGTTCGCTTTCCGTCATATCTTGTTGGGTCAGTCTTTTCATTTTTACCGCATCCTGTGAGGAAAGTGGCTACCATTGTAGTCGAAATGGTGGCAGGAGTCGCTGCAACTCATCACCTTACTTGTTTTGTTTTTTTAAAAGGCAGTTGTTTCAGAAAGCTTGCTGAACGGAGCGGCAGCGTGTGTTGAAAACGTGAAGGGAGATCCGGGAGGGAAAAAGCACTTTTCTCTCCCGGTGGTTTCGGTGCGAAGATCGTATGATAACTGTTATTAAGAAACCGAAAGGTTCCCGATCAGGTCATCGGGCTTTCACTGCAAGTGATAAACCGCCGGTGATATCCGCTCCGACATCACCGCGAATATTACTGTGAATCCTGGCTGGTCCCGGTCTTAGGACTTGCCGCTGAACTGTCACCCGCATCGGCGGTTTTGGTATACACAATCTTCTGACTGTCATTGCCGCAGTGGCCCACGACCTGCCCGCCAGCCTGATCGGCCTGATCATTTGGCACGATATCGAGTTTAAACCCTGATTCAGGCAAGCCGTTTGCCACGATTTTCTGGGTAATGTCAGCTTTTACGCTTTCACAGGAAGCCTGTGCCATCAGCGGTGCGAACATAACGACAGCAAGACCCGCTAAAAGTGTCTTTTTCATCATTCATTCCTTTTATGAAAACCAGTGTACTTATGAGTCTAGCAGATAGGATTTACGGAGCCAGTAACTGACGGCCATTACGACGGTCAAGGCAGCGCTCAGTGTTCGGTTCCCAGTACGCATTGATGTTTTGGCTGGCCTGACACTTGTCGCGCAGATCAATCGAATTGTCGTATTTGGAGAAGTCTTTCTCGTTACGCTGGTTTTTCATGGCGCGCAGGCGTTGGGTTTCATTCCATTGCTCTTTGCTCTGACGTGCTTCTTCGTTGGTCATGGCATCATTGCCGGTACCGCCAAAGACACAGGTTCCGCCCGCACAATTGGTGGCCGCGAGTGCAGGCGCCTGCCAGCTGGCGGTTATAGCCAGCAAAGCCACAGGCAGAATGCTGCGGGTCAGTCGGGATTTAAACGTTGTATTCATCAGCTCATCCTTTTAATTTACACATCGCTCAGGCGAATAATTGCATTATAACATCCGGCCGAATGACGTCACCCTCTGCCGGTAAACTGGTTGATATCTTATTGAACTTCGGACTGTAAACCTGGCCCAATTATGCTCAAAACGTCTTTACTGTTCTTTGCGACCGCACTGGCAGAAATCATTGGCTGCTTTTTACCTTATCTCTGGCTGCGCAAAGGGGCAAATGTGCTGCTTTTATTACCCGGGGCGCTCAGCCTGGCGGCGTTTGTCTGGTTGCTGACATTGCATCCGGCGGCAAGCGGCAGGGTGTATGCGGCTTACGGCGGGGTCTATGTCATGACCGCCATGCTGTGGCTGCGGTTTGTCGATGGCGTGAAGCTCAGCGCCACCGACTGGCTGGGCGCATGTGTGGCACTGGCGGGGATGCTGATCATCATTTCTGGCTGGAAAACGGCGTGAACGGCTATTGCGATAATCTTTCCATCAGCACAATCACTTTCTGAATCACAATTTGCGCCGCGCGGGATAACTGGCGGCGCGGGGCAACGCACAACGCCAGCGTCAGCGGTTTGGCGCTGCGGCCCTGAAGCGGCACAAACGCCAGTCGCTTTTCCTGTAAATCTGGCAATACATCTAACAAACTCAGCACGCCGACACCGGCCCCTTTGCGGATAAGTTCGCGCATCATGCGCACGTCATTACAGACGATCGACGGCGTTTCCAGTAACTGATAGCGGTTATACAGCAGTCTGGCGCGGGCATTGACCATCAGCGGTTCGGAGGGAATGATCTGCCGGTAGGAGGCGATGTCACTGAACGACAACGATTCCTTCTGCGACAGTTTATGACCCACCGGCATCGCAATCCCGATGGGTAATTCCGCAAAAGCGCGTACTTCCAGCCCGGTATGTTCGACGGGATCGAGCAACAATCCAAAATCCACTTCCGCTGAACTGACCTGTTCGCTGATGTTCCGGCTGTCTTCGATGCGGATATCAAACGTCAGGTAAGGGTGTTCTGCGCCCACGTCGGCAATCAGTTCCGCCACCATCCCTTCGCTGAGAGCGGCAATCATAGAGATGGTGACATGCCCGCGTCGCAGTCCCTGAATTTCATCGAAACGTTCGCGGGTGCGGGAAAATTCTTTCCGCCAGCGGCGGATGTCATCGAATAAAATTTCGCCTGCTGAGGTCAGTTTCAGGCCTGTCGGTAAGCGTTCAAACAGCGGGGTTTCCAGCGTTTGTTCAGCCTGCAGGATCTGCCGGTTTATGGCTGAAGCCGAGACGTGCAGCACTTCTGCCGCTTTGCGCAAACTTCCTGTTCGGGCGACTTCGGTAAAATATTGCGAAAAACGGGAGAATGGCGACATGGGTGTACTAATTTATGCAGTGAATAAGTGAGATAACTATTATGGACTGCATCACTCATTTTTCCTAGATTGTGCGATGCCCCTTTGTAAAACAATCACCTCAGGTTGTTTTACAGGCAAAACGGGCAATGACAGGGTTCGTCAAAACACGTTTAAGCTCGCGTGCTGTATTCCACGGGATAATGGTGGGACGAATTGTGGCGTTCGTTCTGCTGGTGCGCGTGCGTGTGTTTTGAAAAACAACACTAATAACAAGCGTGCATTTTTGATCACCAGACTGAAAGTGATCACGCGACCAAGAGATTCCTTCTCATGTTAGAAAAACTATTTAAGTTAAAAGCTCACCGTACTAACGTGCGGACTGAGATTGTGGCTGGACTCACTACATTTTTAGCAATGGCCTACATTCTGTTTGTTAACCCGTCTATTTTGGGCGCGACGGGGATGGATAAAGGTTCGGTTTTCGTGGCTACTTGTCTTGCTGCCGCAATCGGTTCCGCACTGATGGGCTTTATCGCCAACTACCCGATCGCACTGGCTCCGGGCATGGGGTTAAACGCCTTCTTCACCTACACCGTGGTGCTGCATATGGGTTACACCTGGCAGATCGCGCTGGGGGCCGTTTTCCTTTCAGCCTGTATTTTCTTCGCGTTATCGATTTTTAAAATCCGCGAATGGATTATCCGCAGTATTCCGCTGCCATTGCGTTCGGCCATTGCGGCGGGTATCGGTTTATTCCTGGCGCTGATTGCGCTGGAAAATGCCGGTATCGTGATCGCTAACCCGGCGACGCTGGTCGGTCTGGGCGATCTGACCAAGCCGGGTCCGCTGTTTGCGATGCTCGGTTTCATTCTGATTGTGGTGCTGGAAGCGCGTAAAATCACCGGTGCGGTGCTGATCGGTGTGCTGGCCGTGACCGTTCTGGCGATTGCACTGGGTTATTCGCCGTTTGGCGGCGTAATG
The DNA here is from genome assembly GCF_003263525.1 of Rahnella sp. NRRL B-41462. Lineage (NCBI taxonomy): Bacteria > Pseudomonadati > Pseudomonadota > Gammaproteobacteria > Enterobacterales > Yersiniaceae > Rahnella > Rahnella sp. NRRL B-41462. Next base: position 49,107 of record NZ_JYDF01000047.1, read on the forward strand.
TCGATGCCACCTTCCATTGCGCCAACCTTCATGCAACTGGACATCAAAGGCGCGTTTAACGTTTCGCTGATTAGCGTGGTGTTCGCGTTCCTGTTCGTGGATGTGTTCGACAACTCCGGCACCCTGATTGGCGTGACCAAACGCGCAGGGCTGGCGGATGAAGACGGCAATATCCCGAAAATGGGCCGTGCGCTGGTCGCTGACAGTGCGGCGGCGTTGTTCGGTTCACTGCTCGGCACCTCAACCACCACCAGCTACATCGAATCCGCAGCAGGCGTGAGCGCTGGCGGACGTACCGGTCTGACGGCGATTGTGGTGGCTATTCTGTTCCTGCTGAGCCTGTTCTTCGCTCCGCTGGCAGGCAGCGTTCCGGCCTTCGCCACGGCTCCGGCTCTGTTGTTCATCGCGGTTCTGATGACGTCTGGCCTGGCTGAAATCGACTGGAAAGACATCACCGTGGCAGCGCCTGTTACCGTGACTGCGCTGACCATGCCGTTCACGTATTCCATCGCCAACGGTATCGCATTTGGTTTCATCACATGGACGCTGGCAAAACTGCTGACCGGTCGCTGGCGTGAGCTGAATTCTGCGCTTATCGTCTTGTCGATTCTGTTTGTGATTAAACTGGGCTGGCTGAGCGCGTAATACGTTTTCGGTTGCCGGATGTCGGAAAGGCGCGGGCAGGTTGCCGCGCCTTTTTTGTGCGCACTGATAAAAGGCAGATAATAAAAAAGCAGCCGGAGCTGCTTTTCGTGTCAGTCAGGGCGCAATATTACCCTTCGCGATGTACCTGCAAACCGGCGAGAGACTGGCTGACCGGCATCATTTCGATGCTGTTGATGTTGACGTGTGCCGGCAGGGTGGATACCCAGAATACGGATTCGGCCACATCGGCTGCGGTGAGCGGATTAGTGTTATCGTAGGTTTTACTGACTTTCTCGTCGTCGCCTTTAAAGCGCACGCTGGAGAATTCAGTACCACCGCACAGACCCGGTTCGATATTGGTGACGCGAACGTGGGTGCCATGCAGGTCGGTGCGCAGGTTCAGACTGAACTGACGCACAAACGCTTTGGTCGCGCCATACACGTTGCCGCCTGCGTATGGCCAGTTGCCTGCGGTGGAACCGATGTTGATCACATGCCCGGTGTTGCGTTCAACCATGCCCGGCAACACGGCGCGGGTCATGTACACCAGCCCTTTGGTGTTGGTGTCGATCATTTTGTCCCAGTCTTCCAGCGAGGCTTTATCCGCTTTTTCCAGACCGAGTGCCAGACCGGCGTTGTTAACCAGAACATCAATGTTACGCCAGTCAGCAGGCAGGCTGGCGATAGCTTCTTCAATAGAAGCCCGGTTAGTCACGTCCAGTTCAACAGCGTACAGCGCGTCTCCCAGTTCGGCTTTCAGGTCATCCAGACGCTCTTTACGGCGACCGGTAGCAATCACTTTATGGCCTTCTTTAACAAATTTACGTGCGATTTCAGCACCAAATCCGGCAGTTGCGCCGGTAACAAAAATAATCATCCCGGTATTCCTCAGTTTTTAAGCAAGGTGTGCACGAGGCCCACTAAAGAAACTCTTTAAGTATTAACACAAAAATAACGAGACCGGCATAGTCAACCGGTCTCAGTGCGTATCATTTTGTTGCAGTTACTTTTTCAGATAGGGCGCGATCAGCGATAAATCCGCTACAGACAAGCGATCCGGTGCGGTCTGCGCCTGATGCCAGTAAGGATACAACAAAGGTAACTGGCTGACCTGATTAAGTCGTTCAATTTCTTCGTTATTGAGGGTTAAATCAGCGGCGAGCAGGTTATCCTGCAACTGCGTGTCGTTGCGCGCCCCGACAATCACCGAGGTCACCTGCGGACGGGCAATCAGCCAGGCCAGCGCAATCTGCGCCGCAGAAACGCCACGGGCTTCGGCGATGTCCACCAGCACATCGACCACATCGTACAGCGCACTTTCATCACGCACCGGCGGTTCGCCCCAGTCGGCCAGATGACGGGTGCCTTCCGGTGCCGCCTGATTGCGGCGGTATTTACCGGAAAGCAGACCGCCTGCCAGCGGGCTCCAGACCAGCACGCCCAGCCCCTGATCCTGCGCGGCAGGCAGCAACTCATATTCAGCTTCACGCGCCTGCAGGGTGTAATGGATTTGCTGACTGACCGGACGGATATAGTGATTAGCGTCGGCCACGCCCAGCGTTTTCATCACGTGCCAGGCGGAAAAGTTAGAGATACCGACGTAACGCACTTTGCCACTGCTGACCAGATCGTCGAGCGCCCGCAGCGTTTCTTCCAGTGGCGTCAGGCCGTCCCATTCATGCAACTGATATAAATCCAGATAATCCGTGTTCAGACGTTTCAGGCTGGCTTCACAAGCGCGCAGAATATGATGACGGGACGAACCACGGTCATTCGGGCCTTCACCCATTGGAAAGCGGGCTTTACTGGCCACCAGCACGTCGTGACGTTTGTTGCCCAGTGCTTTACCGAGGATCACTTCCGATTCACCGCCAGAATAGACATCAGCGGTATCGAACAGATTAATCCCGGCATCAAGACATAATCCTGTCTGACGTTGTGCGGCCTCAACGTCAGTTTGCCCGGTTTTGGCAAATTTCCCCTGACCACCAAACGTCATGGTACCCAGGCTGAGAACTGAAACTTTCAGGCCAGACCGGCCTAACAGACGGTATTCCATAGTTTATCTCCATTGAGAGTCATTTTTACCGCAGATCCTCTGCCAGCCGTTCACCGGTCTGGGCATCAAACAGATGGATCGCCTCGCGGTTGGCATCGAGATACAGCGGCTGACTGGCGCTGATACGGGCGCGTCCGGCGAACTGGACGTGCAGCGGGAAACCGCACCAGTCGATGTGCAACAGGCTGCTTTCTCCGGTCACTTCCAGCAACCGTAACGTGGCGGCAGGTTGGGTACTGTGCTCTGCCGGTTTTAAATCGTGCGGACGCAGGCCGAGCGTGACGGGTTCTCCCTCAGCGTGCCGTGCCTGCAACGCCCACTTCTCTGGCAGTGCGAACCACAACTGATTACAGTTCACACCTGGCTGACCGTCAATATTGCGGAAGACGCCGCTGAGCAGATTCATGGGCGGTGAACCGATAAAACGCGCCACAAAGGTATTTACCGGCTTGTCGTAAATCGACAACGGATCGCCCTGTTGTACGATAAAACCGTCTTTCATCACCACGATATTATCGGCCAGCGTCATGGCTTCGATTTGATCATGGGTCACATATACCGTGGTGGTGCGGAACTGCTGATGCAGCGATTTGATTTCTGCGCGCAGTTCCATACGTAACTGGGCATCGAGGTTGGAAAGGGGCTCATCGAACAGAAACACTTTTGGATTACGCACCAGCGCACGACCCATCGCCACACGCTGGCGCTGGCCGCCGGACAAATCTTTCGGCAGGCGTTTCAGTAAGTGATCGATACCCAGCACTTTTGCGGCCTGTAGCACTTTGGCCTGTTGTTCGGCTTTCGGCACTTTCTTCACCTGCATGTGGAATGCCATGTTTTCGGCCACGGTAAGATGCGGATACAGTGCGTAACTCTGGAATACCATCGCAATATCACGATCGGCGGGGTCAAAATTATTGATCTGCTGTTTATCGAGCAGAATGTCGCCGTCAGACAGGGATTCCAGCCCGGCCAGCAGGCGAAGTAAGGTGGATTTTCCACAGCCCGAGGGGCCGACCAGCACGGTGAAACTGCCGTCAGGGATGGTCAGATCCAGCGGTTTCAGCACCTGCACTTTGCCATAATGTTTGGCGACTTTTACCAGTTCTACCAGAGCCATTTAGATTTTCTCCACAAGGCCAAAAAGTGATTGCCAGTCAGGGTAACGGCGCGGGGAACTGCTGATGGCACAACCGGCAACGCGAACCCCCCATTGCAGCGCCGTGGCAGGCGGCAGGCCATAAATCAGCGCGGATAAAAACCCGGCATTAAAACTGTCTCCGGCACCGATGGTATCGACCACCCCGACCGGTTCGGCATGCTGATGCAGCGTCAGATTTTTGGCCCACAGACGCGCCCCCTCCGGTCCGCATTTCGCCACGCAAAAGGCGTTATCCGCCATCTGCTCCAGCAACGTCAGCGCGGCGACGTCCAGTGTGGTAGCGTCTGCCAGCCCGAGTGTTTCGACTTCATTGAGCAGCAGCGCATCGCAGAATGGCAGCCATTTTGCCGCCTGTTCACGTAACGCATCGCTCCAGTCTTCCGGCGGCCAGCCACTGTCGACAGCCACCTGATAACCACGCTGTTTCAGCGCTGCCAGCAGTTGCGGATAGTCAGTGTAAAGCGCGGTACACAGCCAGGTGCCGCACAGCAATACCCAGTCTCCGGCCTGTGCCGTTTCAGGGATTTGCCCCAGAACGTCCTGCATGGACAGGCGCACAATATGTCCCTGATTACTGAAAAATGTTCTTTCGTGATCAGGATGTGTCACACCAAAGGTCAGCGAGGTTTCGCAATCGCAGGTCGGCCAGCGTGAGGCGCTTTCCGGGAACATACCTGCCAGCCAGCCGCTGAACTGGTCATTGCCCTGATTTGCCACCAGACGAAAAGGGGAACCGAGCGCAGAGAGTGCCAGCGCGCAGTTTCCCGCCGACCCGCCGGGGCGCAGTGAACTGCTTTCGAGCATCGCTTCCGTGCCTTTTTTCGGCCATTCGTGCAACGTGCTCATGATCAAATCCACGTTGATATTGCCCGTCACATACAGCGTGGCGCGGGTCAGAGGTTTTGTTGTCATTGATGAGGTTTCCCTGATGTTCATTTTCAGCCCTTGCTGCCGCCGGAGGTCAACCCGCTGACCATGGTTTTTTGCAGCCAGAGCGCAATAAAGAGCGGCGGAATGGCCGCAAGGATCCCGACAGCGGCAATCAGACCGTCGTCAGTGGCGCGCCCGGCGGTGAATCCGGCGATGGTGACCGGCAGCGTCTGGGCGTCGATATTGTTGGTAAACAGCAGGGCGTAGAAAAATTCATCCCAGGCCAGCAACCAGCCAAACATCGCCGATGCACCCAGCGCCGGTTTTGCCAGCGGCAGGGTGATGCGCAGCAATACTTGCCAGTAACGCAGCCCGTCGAGACGCGATGCCTGTTCGATATCCACCGGCAGCGCGTCAAATTGGTTTTTCAGCATCCAGGTGAGGAACGGCAGGATCATCGAGCAATACACCAGAATCAGCCCGAGATGGGTATTGAGCAGCGCAAGCTGTTGCAGGATGAAATACAGCGGCAGCACAAACGCCACCGGCGGAACCATGTAAATCGCCAGGCTGCCAAACAGCCAGCCGTCGCGACCGGGATAGCGCGAGAAGCTATAGGCCGCCGGTATCGCCAGCATCAACGACACCAGTGTGGCACCACAGGCGACCAGCACACTGTTGCCGAGCGCATGCAGGAACAGCGCACCGGGCGTTCCGGCCTGTAAGGTCAGCAGGCGGGTATAACGGTTGAAATCCCAGTGGCGCGGCAGCCATTCCAGCGGAATGCGGGTCAGATCTTCCGCCGAGCTGACGCTCATCAGGAACATCCACAGCAGCGGGGCAAGAATCGAAATGGCCACCATCAGCGCCGCAAAGTAACGTAAAACGAGCCGGATTTTTTGTTTCATTCGTTGCTCCCTGAACGGCGCTGACGCAGTAACATCACCATGTAAATCATGATCAGCAGTGCGCAGATCAGCGTCATGAGTATCGCGTACGCAGCACCGCTGCCAGCGCGCAGATAACTGAACGATTCCTGATAGACAAAGAAACTGACGGTTTTGGTGCTGTCGAGCGGCCCGCCACGGGTCATGACATAAATGATGTCGAAGATTTTGAAGGCGTCGATGGTGCGCAGGACAAGCGCGACGGCCAGCGGTGCGGCAATCGCCGGTAAGGTGATTTTACGAAAACGGCGGAAAGCCGATGCGCCGTCGAGCCGTGCGGCTTCGAATAAATCTTCCGGAATGGTTTGCAGCGCCGCCAGCACCAGCAGGGTGATCAGCGGATAGTTTTTCCAGATATCCGCGAACATCACGGCATTGATCGCCGAAGACGGATCGCCGAGCCAGCTACGGTAGGCGTCAATCAGCCCGAGCTGAGAAAGCAGGGCGTTAATGCTGCCGTAATCGGGATTAAAGTTCAGCCGCCACAGGGTGGCGTTGACGATAGTCGGCAATGCCCATGGCAGAATCACCAGCACGCGCAGAGCGCTGCGTCCCCAAAACGGCTGGTTCAGCAACAGCGCGACCAGCACGCCGATGATGCCTTCAATAACCACTGAGACGACAGTGAAATAGAGCGTCCGCCAGAGTGCGGCGCGAAAATCCGGATCCGTCAGCGCATAGATGAAATTCTCGCTCCCCACCCAGTTGGGCGCAGAACCGTCGCCGATTAACCCGGCATCCGTAAAGCTGAGCCACAACGTGCGGGCGAGCGGCCAGGCGGTCAGTAAGAACATCATCAGAAGCATGGGCGCAAGCAGCAACCAGGCCTGACGTTTCTCGCGTTGGGGTAATGTCAGCATATCTTTTCCCAGCCCGTCCGGCCGGAACCGGGCGGGCTATTATAGTGTTGGCTTTAAAACTTAACGTAAACGATCAGCGGCTTTGGTTGCGGCTTCCATACCATCCTGAGCCGGGGTTTTACCCTGCAATACCGCCTGAATGTTTTGCTGCAAGATGTTCGACAGACGGGAGTAATCTGCTGTAACCGGGCGCGACAACATCACATTCAGCGAGGTTTTCGCCGCCGCGATCAACTGCTCCTGATCTTTCTGCACCGCCGGATCTTCATAAGACGATTTCCAGATTGGCAGACTCAGTTTGGCGTATTTGTTCTGCACTGGCTGCGACGTCATGTAGCTGATGTATTCCCATGCCTGGTCCGGATGTGCGCTGGCTTTGGCGATGCCCAATCCCATCGACCCGTTAACGCCGGATGCGCCGCCTGCGGTTTCACCCGGTGCCGGAATGACCCCCACGTCACCCGCGACTTTGCTCTGTTTCGGGTCGTTCGCCATGTTGTACATGTAGGTCCAGTTCAGTGCGAAAGCCGCATCACCGTTGGAGAACGACTTACGCACATCTTCTTCCAGATATTCACGCGAATTCGGGTTAGTCAGCCCTTTATCCAGCGTCTCTTTCATGTAGCTGATGGCTTTCATCGCGCCGGAATTGGTGAAATTCAGTTTGCCGTCTTTGTAGAAATCCCCTTTGAACGCCGACACCAGCGTGGTGTAGTCGCACAACAGCGCTTCGGATTGTGACCAGCTCCAGACCAGCGGATATTTCACGATGCCTTTTTCTTTCAGGATCTCCGATTGCTTTTCAACATCAGCCCAGGTGGCGGGCGGGGTAGTGATCCCGGCTTTGGCCAGCATGGCTTTGTTGTAATACAGATATTTGGTATCGAGGATCCACGGCATCCCCCAGCGTTTATCTTTGTAGGTCACGGTGGAAATCGCGCCGTCAAAAATCTTATTGCTTTCTTCAGCCGGGATACGCGCCGTGACATCCTGCAACAGGCCGTATTTGTTAAATTCAGCAGGCCAGATCGCATCGAACAGCACCACGTCATAACCTTTGTCACCGGCACCACGTGCGGCGACGATTTTGTCGTGCAGGGCTTCATACGGCACAAACTCCAGGTTCACTTTGATATCCGGATGCTGTTTGGTGAACTCGGCGGTCATTGCGCGGATATCCGCTTCGCTGTACGCCGCCTGAGTCATAAATAAGGCACTGAGCGTCGTATCGGCCAGCGCGCTGGCGGAATATCCCAGGGTGAGGGCAGAGAGGGCGCACAGGGTGGCCGCAGGGGTAAATCGTAGGCTCATCGTCATTCTCCGAAACAGGGTTAGGTTTATTAAATCAATTTGATTGCTTTAATCGGCTAAAAAAAATGGGAAGGCATAGTTCTGCCAGTCCCTGCGTCCCTGCCGGATTTACCCTTCATACTTCGGGCTGCTGATGCGTTGGCTACGCTCCATCACCCGAATCACTGACTTATGTCAGCTCATCGGGATTCACTCGCTTGCCACCTTTCTGCAACCCGAATTATCTTGGGTATAAAACGTGTGCTACACGGATGATTCAAATCTAAATAATGACTGGCGATTATTATTAACATGGCAATAACATTCAAAGCTGTGATGCCACCGTCATATTCATATCATCCCAGGTTAACCCTAAATAATTCGGGTTGCAGGAAGGCGGTAAGGCACGAATCCCAGGAGCATAGATACCTATGTGACCGGGGTGAGTGCGCGCAACCAACGCATCTGCAATACGAAGTATGACGGGTTAATAAAATCAATTTGATTGCTGTAATCACTGGCCACATACTGCCCGCAAGGTCTTCACCGTGGAGAGGGATGTGATAACAACGTCTGGTACCAATCTTGAGCACGCCCGTGCTCACAATCGTCGGGTGGTGATCGAAGCCATTCGCCTTAACGGTGAACTGACCCGCGCTGAAATCGCCCGGCTGACGTCGCTCACCCCCCAAACGGTCTCCAACATTGCCACCGAACTCGAGCAGGCGGGTATCCTGTCTTCCCACCTGCCGCGCCGTGCGGGAGGGCGTGGTCAGCCAGCAACGCCACTGACACTCAATCCTGACAGCGCCTATTCAATAGGCATCCATCTTGATCATCAGTCGCTGCTGACTGTGCTGGTGGATCTGACCGGAACTGTTCGCTTTCGCAAACTGATCCATGTACAGAAACCGCAGCCAGAGCCCACGCTGGCTCTTATCGATCAGGTTCTGCAAGAAATGCGCCAACAGGTGAAAATTGACTGGCGAAAAATATTAGGCGTGGGTGTGGTGATGCCGGGGCCGTTTGGCGTAGAAGGCATTTCCTCACAAGGGCCGACCACGCTGCACGGCTGGGATAATATTGATATTGAAGCGCGTTTAAGCGCCGCGACCGGCTGGCCGGTGACGCTGGAAAACGATGCGACGGTAGCCGCAATCGGTGAGCGTTTTCACGGTGTGGCCAAGCAATTATCGTCGTTTGTGTATCTGTATATCGGCACCGGGCTGGGTGCTGGCATCTTCACCGACGGACGGATTTACACCGGTCATGCACACAATGCGGGCGAAGTCGGCCACATTGTGGTGCAACCGGGCGGGCGAGAATGTTATTGCGGCAACAAAGGCTGCCTCGAACGTTATGTTTCTTTGCAGGCGGCGTATGAAGCCTGCGGACTGGATCCGATGTCGGCCATGCCCGAAGATCTGCTGAAAGTCGATGAAAAAGTGTTCGATAAATGGCTTGATACTGCCGTCGAACCGGCACTCCAGGCCATCAATATTATGGAATGCGTGTTCGATGCGCAGAGCGTGATTATCGGCGGCACCATGCCTAAACCATTGGTGGAAAAGCTGATTAAGCGCCTGACGCCCCTGTATAATTCGGTGCGCAGCCGGTACGCGCAGAGTGCACGCATTCGCCTCGGGATGTCCGGCAGCGACACACCCGCGCTCGGTGCTGCCGCGTTGCCAATATTTGATGAATTCAATCCGCAATATGAAGTGCTGTTGAAGTAGTGATGTTTAAGTGCTTTGATTTATATTGTGTTATCTGCAAATAGGGTGTGCGTGAAGGGGGATATTTTTTTGATATCCAGTCCTGACAAATAAAAGAAGAAAAACTTCTGCTTTTTGTTATCTCAAACTCACCCAGATTGGGGTCAAATATTTTATAAGTCCCTTTATGTATGCTCATGCCAATGCAGTGTGAGTAACCATTTTTTGAATAAACAACGATACTGAAAACACCCCTGATGGTGGATCTTGCAAATGACTGAAAATCATTTGTTTTTAAATCAACTTGTCTTATCGGGTAAAATAAGTCGCTGTTGAAAGCCAGGTTTATTTTTCCAGATATCAGGTACTTACAGGTTAATGCGCGTTGGCGGGAAATAAAGTTATAAGTGTTTTTATAGAATAAAAAAGATTGAGGTTTCTCAGAAAGTTCATGCTGGATCCATGAACTTACCATCCCGGCACATACGCCATAACCTGAAACTGATATATCCCTGGTTTGTGTTTTTAAAAATGCCATCTGGTCAAGATGAAAATTACATGTCATGTGTTTTGTAGTCATAAAGATAGAGATTAATTAATGATTTCTGATGGGGCTAAATGTTATCACACGCACGCATCAGAAGATGTCTGGCATAGCTAAATGAATTATTTTCGATCCGGTATTGAAATTTTCGAACCAACCGGTCTGACTCTTTGATCTGACCGGTTGGTCAGATTTGGCATAAGCTTTGCAAATGTTCTGTTATCAATCGTGAACGAGAATGTTGCAGAGAAGGACAATGCCATGAGTCAGATCATCACCCGCGCCGTCCGCGGAAATTTCTTCGATATCCGCGAGCCGGTATTACGGCCGGAAGATTTAGAAGCGCAGGTGCGTTATATCGAAGACGGCCTGATGTTGCTCAGCGGCGGCACAATCATCTGGCTGGGAAGCTGGCAGGAAGGTGAGGGCAAGCTGGCGCAGGCACGTAAAACCGCTGTTCTGGAAATTGATGATTATCGCGACAAGCTGATCGTCCCGGGCTTTGTCGATACGCATATTCACTATCCGCAGACCGAAATGATCGGCGCGTACGGCGAGCAGTTGCTCGAATGGCTGACGCGCTATACCTTCCCGACCGAACAACAATATCACTGCGCGGATTACGCCAGGCGCATGTCGAAATTCTTCATCAGTCAGTTGCTGCTTAACGGGACCACCACGGCGCTGGTGTTTGGCACCGTTCATCCGCAGTCCGTCGATGCCCTGTTTAAAGAAGCCTCCGACATCAATATGCGGCTGGTGGCGGGCAAAGTGATGATGGACAAAAACGCCCCCGACGCCCTGCTGGAAACCCCTGAAGAAAGTGAACGCGACACGCGCGGGCTGATTGCGCGCTGGCATAACCGCCAGCGTCTGAGCTATGCGCTGACGCCGCGTTTTGCGCCGACATCTTCGCCTGAACTGCTGCAAAAAGTGCGGTTGCTTAAGCAGGAATTCCCCGACGTGTACATGCATACCCATCTGAGCGAAAACGTCGCCGAACTCTCCTGGGTGAAAGAAATGCACCCTGAACATCAGCATTATCTCGACGTTTATCATCAGTACGGACTGACCGGCGAACGTTGCGTGTTTGCACACTGTCTGCATCTGGATGACAGTGAATGGGATTGCCTGCACGACACCGATTCGACTATCGCTTTTTGCCCGACGTCTAATCTGTTTCTGGGCAGCGGTCTGTTTAATTTGCAGAAATCCTGGCAGAAACAAATTCGCGTCGGCATGGGCACGGACGTCGGTGCGGGCACCACCTTCAACATGCTGGAAACGCTGTCAGAAGCCTACAAAGTCGGACAACTGCAGCGTTACCGTTTATCCGCATTCGAAGCCTTCTATCACGCCACACTCGGCGGCGCACGGGCGCTGCACCTCGACGATAAAATTGGCAACTTTAATACCGGTAAAGAGGCGGATTTTGTGGTGCTCGAACCGGGTGTCAGTGCGCTGCAAAAATTACGTGCCACCAACAGTAAAACGCTGGCTGAAAAGCTGTTTGTGCTGATGACGCTGGGTGATGACCGTAATGTGTATTGCACCTACGTTGACGGCGAACCGGCGTATGTACGGGATGCTCAGCGGGAGGAACTCTCAGCATGATGAACAGTGATACCGGCGGCAAAGTCCGCCTTGCGCGTGAACGCACCCTGGAAAATATCCACGCGGCGGCCATTGCAGAATTCAGTGAAAAAGGTTTTCAGGGGGCAACCACTCAGGCCATCGCTCAGCGCGCCGGGATCAAAAAAGCCCAGTTGCATTACTACATCGCGGGCAAAGAAGAGTTGTACGAAGAGCTCTTGCAGAAAGTGCTGAAAGTCTGGGGCGATATCATTCAGTTCGACCCGTCCCTCAGCGAACCCGAGGCGGTGCTCAGCCGTTATATCCGCAATAAGCTGAATTTCTCGTTCGATCAGCCGCAACTGTCGCGCATTTTCACCAGTGAGGTGCTAGGCGGCGGTCACTATCTGCATAAATACTGGCCGCTGGCCACGCAGAATATCACCGGCAAAGAGAACCTGATCCATCAGTGGATTGAGCAGGGGAAAATCCGTGCGCTGGATGCCCGCCTGTTCATCATGCATATCTGGGCGGTGACGCAGTATTACGCCGATTTTGCGGTGCAGGTGAAGCATATGTACGGCAATTTCGAAGGCGATGAACAGGCGCGTGAACACATTATTGGTGAGGTTACGACACTGATTCTGAATGGCTGTAAAGCCTTTGCTCCTCCCCCTGCGAAGGGGGAGGCCGGGAGGG
>NZ_JYDF01000048.1:0-30134 GCF_003263525.1 Rahnella sp. NRRL B-41462
ACCGTTTATTTTATCCGGTCATCACTGTTTTTAATCTTTCCGACCCGGTCACTTCGTGATGTTGTTCACGTTGTTCCCTGTCGATGGAGCGGCATTATAGGGAGTTGGATTTTAATGGCAAGCGAATAAATACAGTTTTATTTCGTTTGCCGTTTTTTTGTCCAGAAGCCGTTATTTCTGCCCTTTTGCTATAAAGGAAGGCAATGCAGCAAGGCTTTCCAGTACCGCATCCGCAGCACTTTCACTTTCCGGGGTTACGGGTTTGCCGGTACGAACTAAAATCTTATGCCCCACTCCTGCAGCAGCAGCTGCCTGCATATCTTCCAGTTTGTCGCCCACCATATAAGAAGAGGCCATATCAATGCCTAGTTCTTCTTTGGCCGTCAAAAACATCCCAGGTTGCGGCTTACGGCAATCACAGGCTTGTGTAAACTCCTTAACCAAGCCTTCAGGATGATGCGGACAAAAATAGATACCGTCGAGATCCACGCCACGATCGGCAAGCGACCAGTCCATCCACTCGGTCAGAGTCAGAAACTGATCTTCAGTAAATTTGCCGCGTGCTATACCGGACTGATTGGTGACCAGCACCAGTAAAAAGCCCATCTCTTTTAATTTAAGACAAGCATCGATTACACCGTCGATAAACTGGAAGTTATCGATTTCATGTACATAACCATGATCGACATTCAAAGTGCCATCACGGTCGAGAAAGATTGCTGAAACAGGTTGTGCCACGAATTTGCTCCTGATGGCTGATTAACGGCGCCAGTATCGCATGTTTTCAATGCTTGTGAGAATGCTAACCTGGTTGACTTAGACGTCTAGACGCCTTAGCATCCACGACATGCTACGGGGAAGACCTCCGCAGAGTTAAATTCACCACGTCACGGCAAAAAGACAGAATAAAAAATAATATGATTAAACTTTCTAACATCACCAAGATTTTCCTGCAGGGTTCGCGCCAGATCGTCGCGCTCTCTGACGTGAGTCTTCACGTCCCTGCCGGACAAATTTATGGCGTAATCGGTTCTTCCGGCGCGGGGAAAAGTACCTTAATACGCTGCGTCAATTTGCTGGAGCGCCCGACAAAAGGCCAGGTGTTGGTCGATGGTCAGGATCTGATGTCCTTCTCAGAGAAAGCGCTGACCCGCGCACGCCGCCAGATTGGCATGATTTTCCAGCACTTTAACCTGCTGTCGTCACGCACCGTTTTTGGCAACGTTGCCCTGCCACTCGAACTCGACAATCTTTCTTCAGCCGATATTAAGAAACGAGTTTCCGAGCTGCTGAGCCTGGTCGGGCTGGAAGATAAGCATGATGCCTACCCGGCGAATCTTTCCGGTGGACAAAAACAACGCGTAGCCATTGCCCGTGCGCTGGCCAGTAATCCAAAAGTATTGCTGTGTGATGAAGCTACCAGTGCACTGGATCCAGCTACCACCCGCGCAATCCTGGAATTACTAAAAGATATCAACCGTCGTCTGGGTCTCACGATTCTGCTGATCACCCATGAGATGGACGTCGTAAAACGCATTTGCGATCAAGTTGCTGTGATCAGCGATGGCAAACTGATTGAGCAGGATAAAGTAAGCGAGATGTTCTCACATCCTAAGACTCCGCTTGCACAGCAATTTATTCAGTCAACGTTGCACCTGGATATTCCGGAAGATTACGCCGTGCGTCTGGTACCCCAGCCTGAAACGGGTCGCGTTCCTTTACTGCGCCTGGAGTTTACCGGTCAGTCCGTTGATGCCCCGCTGCTTTCCGAAGCAGTCCGTCGCTTTGACATCAACAATAATATTATCAGTGCTCAGATGGATTATGCCGGCGGTGTAAAGTTCGGGATTATGCTGACAGAAATGCACGGTTCAGAAGAAAATACTCAGGCGGCAATTCAGTTCCTGCATGAGAATCAGGTGAAAGTAGAGGTGCTGGGTTATGTCTGAGGCAATGATGTGGTTAATGGGCCGCGGAATCTGGGAAACGGTCATCATGACGCTAACCTCTGGCTTCTTTGGTTTTGTGTTAGGTTTGCCTTTCGGCGTACTGCTGTACGTCACCCGTCCGGGTCAGATTGCAGAGAATAAAAATATCTATCGCGTGATGTCGGCGCTGGTTAACATTTTCCGTTCCATTCCTTTTATTATCTTGCTGGTATGGATGATTCCCTTCACGCGTATGATTGTCGGCACCTCAATCGGTTTGCAGGCAGCGATTGTCCCGCTGACTGTGGGTGCTGCGCCGTTTATTGCCCGCATGGTTGAGAATGCCCTGCTGGAAATTCCAAGCGGTCTGGTGGAAGCCGCCCGCGCAATGGGTGCAACACCGATGCAGATCATCCGAAAAATCTTATTGCCGGAAGCTCTGCCAGGTCTGGTCAATGCTGCCACCATCACGCTGATCACTCTTGTAGGCTATTCTGCTATGGGTGGCGCTGTCGGTGCCGGTGGTTTGGGACAAATCGGTTATCAGTACGGTTATATCGGTTACGACGCAACTGTCATGAATACTGTATTAGTCCTGCTAGTGGTTTTGGTGTATTTAATTCAATTTTGTGGCGACCGCATCGTAAAAGCAGTCACACATAAATAACGAAACAACAGCTGTAATAGCTACCTGTGAATGATTTATATCCGTTTATTGAGGAAAGGACATGTCTAACAAATTCAAATCCATTGCAGTTGTCGGCGCGCTTCTGGGATCGCTGGCTTTAGTGGGCTGCGGGCCAAAAGAACAAGATCCAAATCACATCAAAGTAGGTGTGATTGTAGGTTCTGAACAGCAGGTCGCTGAAGTTGCACAGAAAGTAGCTAAAGAGAAATACGGTCTTGATGTTGAGCTGGTGACTTTCAATGATTATGTATTGCCTAACGAAGCGCTGAGCAAAGGTGATATCGATGTTAACGCCTTCCAGCATAAACCTTATCTTGATCAGCAGATCAAAGATCGCGGTTACAAACTGGTCCCGGTGGGTAACACGTTCGTTTACCCAATCGCCGGTTACTCTAAGAAAATCAAATCTATTGATGAGCTGAAAGATGGCGACCAGGTTGCGCTGCCAAACGACCCGACTAATCTCGGCCGTTCTCTGCTGCTGCTGCAAAAACAAGGTCTGATCAAACTGAAAGACGGTGTTGGTCTGTTACCGACAGTTCTGGATGTGACTGAGAACCCTAAAAATCTGAAACTGGTCGAACTCGAAGCACCACAACTGCCACGTTCACTGGATGATGCGAAAATCGCTCTGGCCGTAATCAACACCACTTACGCCAGCCAGATCAACCTGACGCCAGAGAAAGACGGTATCTTCGTAGAAGATAAAGAATCTCCATACGTGAACCTGATCGTTGCACGTGAAGATAACAAAGATGCTGAAAACGTGAAGAAATTCGTTCAGGCTTACCAGTCTGATGAAGTGAACGCTGCAGCGAATAAAATCTTCAACGGTGGCGCAGTGAAAGGTTGGTAATTGCCCGAAATCAGGAACCCTACATTTTTCCTGAGTATTCGTTTCTAAGATAGTAGACTCGCAAATACATCTTTTCATAAATAAATAACAAGGCGGGCTTATGCCCGCCTTGTTATTTTCTCAATACCTTGGTTCAATAACGCCACATTCTTTCCTGTAAACATATTAAAAAGCAGAGGATATACCATGCGTGCTTTACCTCTCTGTTTGTCGGCACTTTTGCTGGCGGGTTGTTCCCTGACTCAACACACACAGCCAACCCCCCCTGCGCCTGTTGTAAAAGAAGAACCAAAACCTGTCAAACCAAAGCCGGCACCAGTACGCCCCGCTCCTGTAAAGCTCTATAAAGATGCAGAAGCTTTAGTCGGAACTCCATTCCGTGATCTGGGCGAAGTCTCCGGCGAATCTTGCCAGAGCGCTCAAAATGATGCGCCACCGAGTCTGGCTACTGCACGGAAAAGAATGCTGACCCGTGCATCCTACATGAAGGCCAATGCCGTATTGTTACATCAGTGCCAGATTATCAGCGGCGTACCAGGCTGCTTCCAGCAGGCGATTTGTCAGGGTTCCGCCCTGAACGTCACGTTTAAATGACCTCATTTTCTTTTGAGCAAATAGGGATCATTCACTCGCCCTATAAAGAGAAGTTTGCTGTTCCGCGCCAGCCCGGATTGATCCAGGATGGTGGCGGCGAATTACATCTGCATCCGCCTTATAACCAGCCCGAAGCTGTTCGCGGGCTGGAAGACTTCAGCCATTTATGGGTGATGTTTATTTTCCATCAGACGATGGAAAGCGGCTGGCGTCCGACAGTTCGCCCACCACGTTTGGGCGGGAATGTGCGTACCGGTGTATTTGCCACCCGTTCAACCTTCCGGCCTAATCCGCTCGGGATGTCTCTGGTTGAACTGAAAGGGATTCGCTGTCAGGGTCAGAATGTCATTCTGCAGCTTGGCAGTCTGGATTTAGTGGATGGCACACCTGTTGTGGACATTAAGCCGTATCTTCCCTTTGCGGAAAGCCATCCTGATGCACACGCCGGTTTTGCTCAGCACGCACCTGATGCCGATATGCCGGTAGAATTTTTACCACAGGCTGAACAGCAGCTGGCTGAGCATGCGAGGCAATACCCGCATCTGCGCCGCTTCATCACGCAGGTTTTAGGACAGGATCCCCGTCCGGCTTATCGCAAAGGTGAAGCCACAGCGCGCGATTATGCCGTTCGTTTACTCGAGTTTAATGTCCGCTGGCGGGTCACAGGCTCTGTGAATCAGGTATTGTCCCTCGACAAAGACTAAATTTCCTCTGCCTCTCTTTTGACAATAGCAACTCGCTGGTAAACTAAGCCACTTTTCACGTTTTGGCTGCCCATGGCAGCCCGATTGCAATTTGCAGTGCTAACGGAACCAACACATCATGCGTACTACTCAATATCTGCTCTCTACACTGAAAGAGACGCCAGCCGACGCGGAAGTTATCAGCCACCAGCTGATGCTGCGCGCAGGGATGATCCGTAAACTGGCCTCAGGCCTGTATACCTGGCTGCCGACCGGCTTACGTGTTCTCAAGAAAGTTGAAAACATCGTACGCGAAGAAATGAACAACGCGAACGCCATTGAAGTGTCGATGCCGGTAGTCCAGCCCGCTGATTTGTGGCAGGAGAGCGGACGTTGGGAGCAATATGGTCCGGAATTGTTACGTTTCGTTGATCGTGGCGAGCGCCCGTTCGTACTGGGTCCAACCCATGAAGAAGTGATCACTGACCTGATCCGTAATGAAGTCAGCTCATACAAGCAGCTGCCACTGAATTTCTTCCAGATCCAGACTAAATTCCGTGACGAAGTTCGCCCGCGTTTTGGTGTAATGCGTTCCCGTGAATTCCTGATGAAAGATGCCTACTCATTCCATACGACGCAGGAATCTTTGCAGGAAACTTATGACGCGATGTACGCGGCCTACAGTCAGATTTTCAACCGTATGGGTCTGGATTTCCGTGCCGTGCTGGCGGATACCGGTTCTATCGGCGGCAGCGCCTCTCACGAATTCCAGGTGCTGGCACAAAGCGGTGAAGATGATGTCGTATTCTCTGATTCTTCTGATTTCGCCGCTAACATCGAATTCGCAGAAGCGCTGGCACCCGCAACGCCACGAGCTGCAGCAACAGAAGAAATGCGGATTGTCGAAACGCCGGACGCAAAAACTATCGCTGAACTGACAGAACAGTTCCAGGTTCCGGTTGAGAAAACGATGAAAACTCTGATGGTTCATGCAACAGCGGAAAGCGGTCATAAACTGGTTGCTTTGCTGGTTCGTGGTGATCATGAGCTGAACGAAATCAAAGCCGAGAAGCTGCCGCAAGTTGCTGCACCACTAACATTTGCAACGGAAGCAGAGATTCGTGAGATCGTCGCGGCTGGCCCGGGTTCACTCGGTCCGGTTAATCTGCCAATGCCAATCGTCGCGGATCGTACTGTTGCTGCAATGAGCGATTTCAGCGCAGGCGCTAACATCGACGGTAAACACTATTTCGGAATTAACTGGGATCGCGATGCTGCGCTGCCAGAAGTAGCCGATATCCGTAATGTGGTAGCCGGTGATCCAAGCCCTGATGGTCAGGGAACGCTGGTCATTAAACGCGGTATCGAAGTCGGTCATATCTTCCAGCTGGGAACCAAATATTCCGAAGCGATGAATGCTACCGTTCAGGGCGAAGATGGTCGTAACCAGTTGATGACCATGGGTTGTTACGGTATCGGTGTGACTCGTGTGGTCGCTGCGGCGATTGAACAAAACCACGATGACCGCGGTATTATCTGGCCGGATGCTATCGCACCGTTCCAGGTCGCTATCCTGCCAATGAACATGCACAAATCTTTCCGTGTGAAAGATGCGGCAGAAGCGCTGTATAAAGAACTGCGTTCACACGGTATCGATGTGATCCTCGACGATCGTAAAGAACGTCCGGGCGTCATGTTCGCGGACATGGAACTGATCGGTGTGCCGCATCAGGTGGTGATTGGTGATCGTAATCTGGATGCTGAAGAGCTGGAATACAAAAACCGTCGCACTGGCGAAAAACAGATGATCAAACAAAGCGATATCGTGGAATATCTGCTGAGCCAGATCCCGCGTTAAGATCCGCTGATGATCATTTGTCCATAAAAATGCCCGCGTAATGCGGGCATTTTTATTTGTGCTATTCCGCCTGAGCCTAATCGCTTTTACGGGCAGGACTTCGTTGCATCAAACCGTACGTTTTTATCTGCAACCACAGCCTTTTGCACTTGCCCTTCTTCCATTGACGGCTCTGTCATGAAATGCCCGTCCATAGAAAGGAAGACCAGCTGATTGGGGGTTTTACGCGAGGCAAGATACCCTTCTTCCAGCGATTTATTTGCCGACATCGGGAATATGTTGCCTGTCGCACAATCTTTAAAGGAAGCAGCATCGGCGCTGTATTGCATCATTCCGCTCAGTGCCATTGGCGTTTTCGGCAAATTCTGCTGCACCGGCGTCAACGTATAGTTGAATGTGGACGTAATCGGCTCACCGCTTTGATCCAACATTTCCAGATTTTCATCTTTCGGATGGAAATAACGTTTCTCGCCCTGGCTGTCCGTCAGCACCAGTTTATCCGCAGTGCGGGCCCAGCGTCCGTAGCTGGCAAACACCTGATCGCCCTCTTTGCCGCCCTGATATTCCTCCTGAAGGATGTAAGTCCCATCCTGATCCAGGAATAATGACGTCTTCAGGCCACTGCAATCTGCGCACGGCAACACGCCACTGTAACTCTGCTGCATAGCCTGCAACGGTTTTTCATGATTAAAGGCGGCGGTATGGCAACCGAAGAGTGACAGCGCCCCGAGCGCCAGCACTGCACTAATGATGATTTTTTTCACAGTTTCTCCCCTACTGCTTTTCTACAGTGCCGCGATAAAAATTGTCCTGCAACACGAAGTTAGGGCTAACGTATTTTGCCCCGTAATGCTTTTGTCGCACCCTTGCGAACTTTACTTTCAACCCGACGAATTTTAGACCCACGAGTCGGCTTCGTCGCGCGGCGCGGTTTTTCTACTACCATCGCCTGTGAAATCAGTGCCCCCAACCGGGCCAGAGCGGCTTCGCGATTCATCTCCTGACTCCGGTATTCCTGGGCTTTGATAATGACCCAACCGTCGGCAGTAACAGAATGATGATTAAAAGCCAGTAACCGCTCTTTGTAATATTCTGGCAAACTCGACGCTTTAATATCAAAGCGTAAATGGATAGCCGTTGATGTTTTATTGACGTTCTGACCGCCGTTGCCCTGAGCGCGGATCGCCGTTAATTCGATTTCGCTGTCAGGTATTTCCAGTTTTCCTGAAAGGATTAGCACGCTGATTACCTGGCTTCTTTTATGACAGACTCTTTCCATTCAGAAAAATGAATTTCCAAATTACTCTGAGCATCAGAAAGCCAAATAGTTCCGTCCTGCAATGTGGCCTGTAAGTTCATGGTACGGCTGCCAAAAGCAGTCAATTGATTCAGCAACTCATCTTCTAAATAACGGATACGCAGGTTCTCAAAACCTCTGACTTTCCCCTCGATTTGCGACCACCAGACTTTCGCGGCACGCTCACCATACGCATAAAGGACCACCTCACGCGATTGGTTACAGGCTTTTTTCAGACGCTTCTCATCAGGTAGTCCTAATTCGACCCATAATTCGATGCCGTTATGGTCGTTTTTACGCCAGATTTCCGGCTCATCTTCGGCGCTTAATCCGCGGGTAAAAGTCAGTCGTTCGTCGGCATGGTAAATCCATGCCAGCAGACGCAGCATCATGCGTTGTTCTGTTTCGGAAGGATGCTGTGCCAGAGTCAGGCTGGCGTCATGAAAGAAATTACGATCCATATCAGCGATATTGACCGCTGCTTTATAAATGGTTGCTTTTAACGCCATGGTAAACCCCTTGATAATAGACGCACAGTGTACTTGAAAGCATCCTGCTGCGGCCAGTTTTCCCCCGATGGTCATCCGCAATAAAGGCTTTACGCAAACGATTTACCTTTACAGGCCTGCTAATAACTCACACTCTCCTGTGCTATAGTCGTTAAATACTGAGAGCTTATCTTTCTGCGCTTTCCTCAGAGGGATACGCTTTTTAGGGAGAACTTATGCAACAATACTGTGAGTTGGTACGCCGTAGATATTCTGAAATTGCCAGCGGTGATCTCGGATATGTGCCCGATGCGTTGGGCTGTGTATTGAAAGCATTGGACGAAGTCGCAGCAAATGCTGAACTTCCGTCTTCCGTTAGGGACCAGGCGGCCTACGCCGCCGCTAACTTATTGGTGAGCGATTATGTCGATGAATGATGAGTACCAACCCATCAATTGTGATGACTACGATAATCTCGAGCTCGCCTGCCAGCATCACCTGGTTTTGACGCTGAAGATGCGTAGCGGAGAAGTCGTTGAGGCTAAAGCCAACGATTTGTTAATGCGTAAGAAAGTGGAATATCTGGTGGTTGAGGCGAACGGCGAACAACGAGATCTGCGTCTGGATCACATTGAAAGCTTTAGCCATCCGGAAATTGGCACCGTTGTCGTCAGTGCCGAATAGCGACAACCGACGTCAGTTACCTAACGGGCAATCTCAGGATTGCCCGTTTGCATTTCTGAGGCAATATCATTTCAACGACGTCAGACTGGCGTAATACGCTGCCAAATCACTGATATCCTGATCGGATAATGACGCACTAAAAGCCTGCATCACACCCGCCTGCCCGCCACTTCTCTCACCCTTCTTGTAAGCATGCAGTGAAAGCGCCAGATAATCTGCATTTTGCCCTGCCAGATTAGGATAAATCGAATTCATGGCTTTACCCGTTGCGCCGTGACATGCCGAGCAGCTGGCTGATTTAGACTGCCCGTCAACCACATTTCCCCCCGCCAGAGCAGGCAAATTGATCAGCATCGATGCCACTATCCCTGCCAGTGTTCTTCCCATTACTTGCATCACAACTCCCCGGGCAAATAACATCCGCCTCAAATAAACCGTTCTTTCCGTTTATTACGCAGCCGACCAGATGATCCGCCATTGCGCTTCATTATTTTCAGCCCGGGACTGGCGCGTAATAAACCAACCCGGGGCTGCCATCAATTGATCATTGTAATAAACCAAAGGGATACGGCCCCGTTCCCATGGCGGCACACCTAACTCAGACCACAATTTTTTCGCCTGGCGCGCACGATCCCGTCCGACTTTTTCGATATATCCCTGCACCTGAAAACGCACAGTGATCTTTTCGCCAGCACGTGGCTGGCGGATCAAACAGTCAGCCCCCTGCGCGATGAGAACATGATCGGCAATCAGACAGCCCAGACCGTCAGGTAGCGTTAATTTTTCAGCCGGATCCCAGCAGAGGATTTGATCTTTAAGCGACCGGCGTTCTGGCAATACATACAAACGCCCACGGAAACGCCGGACTACCATTTTCCCCAGCACTAACTGCGCCTGGGCATCTTCGCGGCTCAAAGCTACCTCATCCCATATTCTCTGCAGTTGTTCACGCGAAGGCATTCTTGCGCCACGCGATGCCAGCCAGCGACGTAATAGCGCAGAGCGTCTGACGGCTGAAAACGCCTTCAGCCTCTCAACCGACAGACTGCCCTGCTCATCGGTCAATGAAGTGAGAGACTCACTGAGCAACTCATCCAGCAGCGTCTCCTGCTCTGCGCAAAGTGATGCGCTGCGGGCTGTGGCTTGCGCAAAGTGCGGCCAGCGCTGGTAAAGTGCGGGAAAAATATCCAGTCGCAGAAAATTGCGATCAAAGCGGGCATCCCGGTTACTGTCATCTTCAATCCAGCTGAGCTTTAACTGCTTCGCGTATTCTTCAAGCTGCTCACGGCTGAGCTCCAGAAAAGGCCTTAACAAGCGATAACCGTGTATTGAACTGTCCCCGCTCATCGCCGAGAGACCGGCAGGTCCGCTTCCACGTTTAAGCGCCAGCATGAAAGTTTCACATTGGTCATTCAGGTGTTGTGCTGTCAGTAACACTTCACCAGCAGTCAGACTTTCAGCAAATGCCTGATAACGTGCCGTTCGTGCCGCCGCTTCAATCCCACCTTCCTGTGCATCTACCTGCACTTTAGCGACAGAGAAAGGGATATCTCGCTGCTGACAAAACGTCTGGCAGTGTGCGACCCAGTCATCTGCAAACTGGCTTAGTCCATGGTGGATATGCAATGCACGCAGTTCGATATCCGGCAACGCTTTGTCGCGTAACTCAGCCAGTCCGGCCAGCAGTACGGAAGAATCCAGTCCACCGCTGAACGCAACGCAAAGTCTTCGTGCATCACCGATTTTATTGAGCAGATGTTTTGAAAGAAATGTCACGGCCAGTTTTGAACTCATAGGATAATCAGGATTCGTACAGTTCCAGCGGCAAGCCATCCGGATCGTTGAAGAAAGTAAATTTTTTGCCGGTGTAAGGATCAATTCTTACCGGTTCGCAGACAATGCCGGCTTCAGTGAGGGCGGAAATGGACTGTGCGATATCTTCAACGCTGAACGCCAGATGGCGTAATCCGCACGCCTCAGGACGACTTGGCCGGGCTGGCGGTTGCGGAAAGCTGAATAATTCAATGGTGTAATGACCATTAAGCGCCAGGTCAGCTTTCCAGGAATCGCGTTCCTCACGGTAAAACTCCCCCAGTAACGTGAACCCGAGAATGTCACAGTAGAAGTGTTTGCTGGCCTGATAATCAGAGCCAATGATGGCGATATGGTGGATCTGGCGGAGATTAAGCATAGTCATGTCCTGTTGATTTCTGACCTGCACGTTACTCAGGGCGGCCAAACACGTCAATAAAAAGCCCTCCTAAAGAGGGCAGTTTGCTAGCCCGCTTCCGGAAGTTTTAAGACCTTCACCAGATAGCGCCCGTCTTCTGTGAGCCGCGTTCCATGAATATCAGTTTCAAAACCAGGGTAACGCTCGCCTATTGAACAAAGCATAATCAGGAAATCGAGCACAGCCCGACTTTCTTCCGTGATCATCTCGCCCGGCATCACCACAGGTACACCCGGCGGATAAGGCAGGATCATGTTGGCAGACACTTTGCCGACCAGTTCATCAATGTCGCATTCATCAATATGTCCGCGTACCTGATGCTGGAACATTTCGTACGGCGTCATTTTCATTTCCGGCAGCACATCAAATGCTTCCAACATTAAACGCGGCAGGTCGTGACGAACGATCAGTTTGTGGATCCCCTGCGCCAGATCCTGAATCCGCATATTGCGATAAAAATCAGGATCTTCCGCATACAGATCAGGCAGCATATTCTTGACCCGCAAATTGAGATCATAACTGCGCTTAAAATCAGTCAGGCCACGCATCAGACTCATGGATTTGGTTTTATCAATGCCGATACTGAACAGGAAAAGCAGATTGTACGGACCGGTTTTTTCTACCACCACACCGCGCTCATCGAGGAATTTCGCCACTAACGCCGCCGGGATCCCCTGTTCTTCCAGCTTACCCGTTTCATCCATTCCGGGTGTCAGGATCGTCACTTTGATCGGATCAAGATACATATGATCGGTATCGGCGTTGGCAAAACCGTGCCAGTTTTGATCGGGGTTCAGCGGCCAGCACTCGGCTTCATCAATATATTCAGGCTGCCAGATATCAAAGAACCAGCCCTCGGTTTCTTCCCGCAACCGCTGTATCTCCTTACGGAAATGCAGCGCGCGTTCAACCGAGCGGTTAATGAGACGCCGTCCGGGGTTACCGCGCAACATCGCCGCGGCAGTTTCTGCAGAAGCCACAATGCCGTAATTTGGCGATGTTGTGGTGTGCATCATATAGGCTTCATTAAAGGTACTTTCGTTGTAATCACCCTTAATGTGAATCATCGATGCCTGAGAGAAAGCTGCCAGTAGTTTGTGCGTTGATTGCGTTTCGTAAATGACTTTTCCGGGAATGCGCTCGCCGCTCATTCCGCTTTTACCGTCATAAATCGGATGGAAATTAGTGTATGGCACCCATGCAGAATCGAAATGAATCGACGGAACATCCAGTGTGTTTTTGATGTAATCCGTGTTGTACAGCAAGCCGTCGTAAGTCGAGTTAGTGATCACTGCGTGCACTGGCCAGGTAGCATTCTCTGTCTGTGCAATTTTCTCTTCGATGCTTTCGCGGGTGAATTCATGCTTAGGAATCCCGCCAAGAATGCCATACGCGTTGCGATTGGGACGCAAATAGACCGGCACAATATTGGTCATCATCATCAGATGGGCGAGCGATTTATGACAGTTGCGGTCAATCAGCACCGTACTCCCTGCCGGTGCCGCATACATTCCGACAATTTTATTGGCCGTCGAGGTGCCATTAGTGACGATATAACTTTGCTCGGCGCCGAAAGTACGGGCGATATATTCCTCCGCCTCTAGATGCGGACCAGTGTGATCCAACAGGGAACCAAGTTCTGTCACAGAAATCGACACATCGGCTTTCAACGTTTTGGCCCCGAAAAAATCATAGAACAACGTCCCTACCGGGCTTTTTAAAAACGCCGTACCGGCCATATGCCCCGGCGTACAGAAAGTGTACTTTCCTTCTTCTACGTAGGTGAACAACGCTTTAGTCAGCGGCGGCGTAATGGTATCGATGTATTCATCGGTGTACTGGCGGATGCGTTTGGCAATATCCTCCGCCGCACTCAGTGCGTATTCAAAGAAATAGAGCACCATGCGCATTTCATTAACGTCGACGTCCAGCGTCGAATGCGTATTGATGAAAGCGTAAAGCGGCAGATATTCATTCAGCTCATTAATGGCTGTACACAGCTCTTCGCTATGCTGATCCCAGTCGAAAATAGCGCCGCAAATGCGGGCATTATTTTCGATGAGTTTGAGCAGATCCGCGCGATCGCGCGGATAAATGACCTGAAATCCGAGAAGCGTCAGCGCGCTATCCAGTTCACGGATCGGCTCGTCTTTGTAGTAAGCCCCTTCCGGGCGCATGATAGCGATAATATTCATCTGACAAATCCTTCTGTTATTTATTTTCTAAGGTATTTATAGAAACACGGTTAGTGCCTGCTGGGTACCCTTTACCGTTGAGTTTAAAGTGAAATGGGGAAATTTAAGAATGCTGGAAAGATGGATAGATGAAAACGGACAATAAAAAAGGCCACGCAATGCGTGGCCTTTCGAAAATCACGTTCAGGATCAGCAGTAGCCGTAAGTCATCAGACGCTGATAACGACGGTTACGCAGCTCTTCCGTACTCAACACATCCAGATCGCTCAGATCAGCTTCAAGTTGTGCACGCAGAGAAGCAGCCATCGCTTCTACGTTACGGTGAGCGCCACCCAAAGGCTCAGGGATCACAGAGTCGATCAGTTTCAGCTCTTTCAGACGCGGTGCAATGATGCCCATCGCTTCCGCGGCCAGAGGGGCTTTATCCGCACTCTTCCACAGAATTGATGCACAACCTTCCGGCGAAATAACCGAATAGGTGCTGTATTGCAGCATATTAACTTTATCACCCACACCAATCGCCAGTGCACCACCTGAACCACCTTCACCGATCACGGTGCAGATAACCGGGACATTCAGACGGGACATTTCGCGCAGGTTACGGGCGATCGCTTCAGACTGACCACGTTCTTCAGCGCCCACGCCCGGATAAGCGCCCGGTGTGTCGATGAAGGTGATGATTGGCAGTTTGAAACGCTCAGCCATTTCCATCAGACGTAGCGCTTTGCGATACCCTTCCGGGGCGGGCATGCCGAAGTTACGACGAATTTTCTCTTTCGTTTCACGGCCTTTCTGATGACCAATGATCATCACGGCACGTTCGCCCAAACGAGCAATACCACCAACGATAGCTTTATCGTCTGCGAATGCACGATCACCCGCCAGTTCATCAAAATCGGTAAAGATATGTTTGATGTAATCAAGCGTATAAGGACGACGAGGATGGCGTGCCAGTTGGGCAATTTGCCAGGCACCCAGATCAGAGAAAATCTTACGGGTCAGTTCAACGCTTTTCTCGCGCAAGCGTGCAACTTCTTCGTCCAGATTAATATCTAATTTTTCGTCTTGACGGCTGACTGCAGTCAGCGAGTCAATTTTCGCTTCCAGTTCCGCAATCGGCTGTTCAAAATCAAGAAAATTCAGACTCATAGCATTCCTATTTTAGTCAAATTCCAGTTCCACCTGCTCAGTACCGACCAGGCCTCGCAAATCCAGCAACAGTTTGTCCGTTGGCGTAACACGCCATGACGCCCCGAATCGTAGCCGGGCTCTTGCGTTTTCTCGTTGGTAATACAGATGCACTGGTATCGTCCCCGATCGATGTGGTTCCAACGATTGGCGGAGACGGTTCAAAAGCTGGTCATCAATTTGCCTGTCAGTCAGCGAGATAGCAAGACCGCGAGCATATTTTTCCCGTGCTTCACTGATGTCCATTACATCGCGGGCCATCATTTTAAGCCCGCCACTGAAGTCATCAAAGCTGACCTGTCCTGTGGCGATAAGGATACGGTCTTTTTCCAATAAATGCTGGAATTTTTCCAACGCTTCGGTGAACAACATCACTTCCAGACGACCGGAACGGTCATCAAGTGTACAGATCCCAATGCGGTTACCCCGCTTGGTGACCATGACACGCGCAGCGAGGACCAGCCCCACTGCGACGGTCATTTTGCCCCGTTCCGTCGGATGCATATCTTTTAAACGCTGGCCGCCGCCATAACGTTCAATTTCTTTCAAATATTGTGTGATCGGATGGCCGGTCAGATACAAGCCGAGCGTCTCACGTTCGCCATCCAGAACCGTTTGTTCCGGCCATGGCATCACATTCGCGTAAGATTTCTCAACCTGCTCAGGCGCTTCTGCAAGCACACCAAACATATCAACCTGACCAATCGCCTCGGCTTTGGCATGTTGATCAGCGGCTTTCAATGCGTCGCTTAAGGAACTCATCAACGCGGCACGGTGTGGTCCCAGACGGTCAAACGCCCCGGACATGATCAGCTTCTCGAGAATACGTTTGTTCAGTTTTTTGACGTCAGCACGCGCGCAGAGATCAAACAGTTCTTTGAAATAGCCGCCTTCGTTACGTGCTTCAATAATGGCTTCAATCGGACCTTCACCCACGCCTTTAATCGCGCCGATACCGTAAACAATTTCGCCTTCATCATTCACGTGGAAATGATACAGACCGCTGTTGATATCAGGCGGTAAAATCTTCAGCCCCATACGCCAGCATTCATCCACCAGCCCGACCACTTTCTCGGTGTTATCCATATCAGCCGTCATTACCGCCGCCATGAACTCCGCAGGATAGTGCGCTTTCAGCCACAGCGTCTGATACGAGACCAAAGCGTAAGCCGCCGAGTGAGATTTGTTAAAACCGTAACCGGCAAATTTCTCTACCAGGTCAAAGATTTTAATCGCCAGTTCGCCGTCAATACCCCGAGATTTGGCCCCCTCTTCAAAACCACCGCGCTGCTTGGCCATCTCGACCGGGTTTTTCTTACCCATTGCACGGCGGAGCATGTCTGCACCACCCAGCGAGTAACCGGCCAGAACCTGCGCAATCTGCATAACCTGTTCCTGATACAGGATGATGCCGTATGTCGGCTCCAGCACAGGTTTCAGGGATTCATGCTGCCACTGGATATCCGGATAAGAAATCTCTTCACGACCATGTTTACGGTCAATAAAGTTATCCACCATGCCGGACTGCAATGGCCCAGGGCGGAACAGCGCTACCAGTGCGATCATATCTTCGAAGCTGTCGGGCTTCAGACGTTTGATCAAATCTTTCATGCCGCGGGATTCAAGCTGGAATACCGCCGTGGTTTCCGAGCGTTGCAGCATGTCGAAGCTTTTTTTATCATCCAGCGGGATGGCCGCAATATCCAGCGGTGCCTCACCGGCTTTCGCGCGGCGGGCGTTGATCATCTCCAGCGCCCAATCGATGATGGTCAGCGTACGCAGACCGAGGAAGTCGAACTTCACCAGACCCGCGTATTCCACGTCATTTTTATCGAACTGCGTGACCGGGTGATTACCTTCTGCGTCACAATAAAGCGGCGCGAAATCAGTGATTTTGGTCGGCGCAATCACCACACCACCGGCATGTTTACCGGCATTACGGGTTACACCTTCCAGCTGACGCGCCATATCGATCAGCGACTTAACTTCTTCGTCAGCCTCGTAAATCTCTGGCAACTGCGGCTCAGCGGCAAATGCTTTTTCAAGCGTCATCCCCGGATCAGGAGGCACCAGTTTGGAAATGCGGTCAACGAAACCGTAAGGATGGCCCAGAACACGCCCCACATCGCGGATCACCGCTTTGGCCGCCATGGTACCGAAGGTGATGATCTGCGAGACCGCTTCGCGGCCATACATTTCTGAAACGTGATCGATAACCCGGTCGCGTTTTTCCATGCAGAAGTCGACGTCAAAGTCGGGCATGGAAACACGTTCAGGGTTAAGGAAACGTTCGAACAGCAGGTCAAACTCGAGCGGATCCAGATCGGTGATTTTCAGGGCATACGCCACCAGAGAACCCGCACCGGAACCACGCCCCGGCCCGACAGGCACGCTGTTATCTTTCGACCACTGGATGAATTCCATTACGATCAGGAAGTAACCGGGGAAACCCATCTGGTTGATAACTTTAAGTTCGATGTCCAGACGCTCGTCATATTCAGGGCGTCTTTGTGCACGAACTTCCGGATCCGGGAATAAAAACTCAAGGCGCTCTTCCAGCCCGATTTTTGATTTTTCGACCAGAAAATCTTCAGTGGTCATATCACCGGTAGGAAACTGCGGCAGAAAATATTCGCCCAGACGGATGGTGACATTACAGCGTTTGGCGATTTCCACGCTGTTTTGCAGAGCTTCAGGCAAATCCTCAAACAGCTCGCACATTTCATCTTCACTGCGCATATATTGCTGTGAAGTGTAATTGCGCGGACGTTTAGGATCATCCAGTGTAAAGCCATCGTGGATCGCAACACGAATCTCATGGGCATCAAAGTCGGTCGGCACCATAAAGCGCACGTCGTTGGTTGCCACCACCGGCAAACCGCGTTCTGTCGCCAGTGCGACCGCCGCATGCAGATAGTTTTCTTCTTCTACCCGACCGGTACGGATCAATTCGAGATAATAGCGATCAGGGAAATACTGCTGGTAGAAATCCAGGCACTGACTGACTTGCAAATCATTTCCGCGGGTCAGAAACTTACCGACATCACCCATTCTCGCGCCGGAAAGCAGGATCAAACCTTCATTGAGTTCTGCCAGCCATTCGAGGTCGACGATCGGCCCGGCTGCGCCGTAACCGCGCTGATATGCTCTGGAAATCAATAATGTCAGGTTCTGGTAACCCTGATTATTCATCGCCAGAACAGTCAGTTGGGCCAGTTCATCACCCAGAATTTCGCTTTGGACATTCAGGTCTGCACCGATAATCGGTTTTACACCTGCGCCATGTGCCGCACCGTAAAATTTAACCAGTCCGCACAAGTTAGTGAAATCGGTAATCGCCAGAGCAGGCATGCCGAGTGACGCTGCGCATTTCACCAGCGGACCGACCTTCGCAAGCCCATCCACCATGGAATAGTCGCTATGTACACGCAGATGAATAAAACGAGGTTCGGCCATATCCAGAGTCCAGAAATGAGTGAATTAAAGGTTTGTGTGCCCGTCTTTTTTAGCAATAAAAACGGGCAGGAACAAATGACGCGTTATGCCAGTCCGAGCGCGCGTTTCACCGGTGAAAAACTTCGACGGTGGTGTGTAGTGGCTCCAAGACGGGCAAGACTTTCAAGATGCACCGGCGTCGGATAGCCTTTGTGCTTCGCAAAACCATATTCAGGGAACTGAAGATCCAGTTCAACCATTTCGCGGTCGCGGGTGACTTTAGCCAAAATTGAGGCTGCGCTAATTTCAGCGACTTTGCTGTCCCCTTTCACTATCGCCTGTGAAGCCATCGGAAGTTTAGGGCAGCGATTGCCGTCAATCAGCACCATATCAGGCGTAATACACAAACCGGCAACGGCTCTTTGCATTGCCAGCATGGTGGCATGCAAAATATTCAGTTCATCAATTTCATGTGGTTCAGCGCGCCCGAGACTCCAGGCCAGCGCTTTCTCTTTGATTTCGATGTATAACGCCTCACGGCGCTTTTCAGAGAGTTTCTTGGAATCTGCCAGCCCGGCAATCGGGTTAGCAGGATCAAGAATCACAGCAGCGGTGACGACTGCCCCCACCAAAGGACCGCGCCCCACTTCATCCACGCCTGCAATACAGACAGCTTGTGGATAGATAAATACATCACTCATCGCTTTGCCAGCTCCATGACAGCCTGAGCAGCCTGTTCGTCTGCGTCACGGCGGATACTTTCATGCAGTTCCAGGAACGTCTCACGCAGTTCCCGGCTTTTCTCACCACCAGCCAATAAAGGCAGCAACGCAGCAGAAAGTTTGTCAGGTACACATTCGGTTTGCAGTAATTCGGTGACAATTTCCCGCCGTGCCAGCAGATTTGGCAATGAAACATACGGCGTTTTCACCAGACGTTCCGCCAGCCAGAAAGTGAAAGGTTTCATACGATAACCCACCACCATCGGGCATTTTGCCAGCATACATTCCAGCGCTGCCGTTCCCGATGCCAGTAAAGCGGCATCACTGGCGATCATCGCTTCCCGACCTTTCCCATCGAGCAAATGCGCAGGAAGATCAGGGGCTATTTCAGCCTTGATCCGTTCAAACTGCTCGCGACGTTTGGCATTCACCAGGGGCACAACGACATGTAAATCAGGATAAGTCTGTCGTAGCTGCAAAGCTGTTTTCAGAAAATCCGCGCTGAGCATTTCCACTTCAGCGTGACGACTTCCCGGCAGCAAAGCAAGGCAATGCACATCTTCAGGAATACCGAGTGACAAACGTGCAGCCTGTTTATCAGGATGCAGCGGCATCGCATCGGCCATCGTATGACCAATGAAACGACAGGGAACATTGAATTTGTCATAAAACGCTTTTTCGAAAGGCAGGAATGCCAAAACCAGATCCGTTGCCTTGCCGATTTTGAAAACACGTTTTTGACGCCAGGCCCAGACAGACGGGCTGACATAGTGAATAGTACGCAGACCGCGCTGCTTCAAACGACCTTCAAGCGTGATGTTGAAGTCAGGAGCATCAATGCCCACGAACACATCAGGCTTCAGTTCGCTAAAACGACGGGTCAGATCTTTGCGGATTTTCAACAAGCGTGGCAGCCGTTCAAGAACTTCCACCACGCCCATTACCGCCAGTTCTTCCATCTCGTACCAGGCTTCGCATCCTTCCGCCTGCATCAGCGGACCCGCGACACCCACAAAACGGGCATCAGGATGATGCTTCTTCAAGGCTCGAATCAGCCCGGCGCCAAGAATGTCACCGGACGTTTCACCGGCCACCAGGCCAATTGTCAGAACAGGCTTTTGCATTGTTTTCCGTAGCGCAGATCAGCGAATAATACCGCGCGTTGAGCGGTCAAAGAAATCACTGAAAGGTTTAGCTTTCGGGAATTCAGCCGCGATAGCAGCGATTTCCGGTTGTGCTTCTTCCAGCGTTTTACCGCTGCGGTACAGTAACTTATAAGCATTGCGGATAGCGTGCAGATCGGCTTTTTCGAAACCACGTCGCTTAAGCCCTTCGATATTGATGCCGAAAGGTGTCGCATGGTTACCTTGCGCAATGACAAACGGAGGAACATCCTGAGCAACCCCGGAACATCCACCCACCATCACATGCGCACCGATAATACAGAACTGATGCACTGCCGTCATGCCGCCAATGATCGCGAAATCATCAACCTCAACGTGACCACCGAGGGTCGCGTTGTTCGCCAGAATACAGCGATTCCCAATGACACAATCGTGGGCAATATGTGCGTTAACCATCAACAGGTTATCACTACCCACTTTTGTCAGACCACCGCCCTGAACGGTACCACGATGAATGGTAACGCTCTCACGAATATTGTTGCGATCGCCGACCTCAACGCGTGTTGGTTCACCGGCATATTTCAGATCCTGGTTAATTTCACCAATGGAAACGAACTGAAAGATGCGGTTATCGCGACCAATTTTGGTCACGCCATTAAGAACTACGTGTGATTTAAGCTCGGTGCCTTCACCAATTTCTACCTGGGAACCCACGTAGCAGAAAGGACCGATATGAACTCTGGCACCGATAACAGCACCGTCTTCAACAATAGCGCTTGGATGAATAAAGGCGGTTTTATCAATCATGTATTAAGACTCCCGGCGGCGGGCGCACATCATTGATGCCTCGCAAGCGATCTCGCCATCGACTTTCGCGACACCTTTGAAACGAGCAACGCCACGACGCTCTTTAATGAATTCAACTTCCAGAACCATCTGGTCACCCGGCAAGACCGGACGTTTAAAGCGTGCATCGTCGATTGCTGCAAAATAATACAATTCGCCAGGTTCCAGTTTTCCAACGCTTTTAAATGCCAGAATGCCGGTGGCCTGAGCCATTGCTTCCAGAATCAAAACGCCCGGGAAAATCGGTTTACCCGGGAAATGGCCCTGGAAGAACGGTTCGTTAAAAGAAACGTTTTTCACAGCGCGCAAAAATTTCCCTTTCTCAAAATCCAACACGCGATCAACCAGCAAGAACGGGTAACGGTGTGGCAGTAAATCCAGTATCTCTTCAATATGCAGAGTATGAGTGTCAGTAGTCAAAATACTCTTCCTGTCTATAAAAACTGATGGCATCAATAACACGGCCTGCCAGACCCCAAAAGAAGGTCATCAGGCAGGCCGCAAATAGGAACGTATGTCGCAGGTTCACTCAACGAAGGGAACACAAAGCAGCACCGTAGGTGGTAATTAATCTTTTTCGATTTTACGCTCGACAGCTTTGAGGCGTTTATTCATCTCGTCGATATTCATTACCAATGCAGCCGTCTTACGCCAAACTTTATTCGGTTGTAACGGGATACCGGAGGAGTATACCCCAGGTTCAGTGATTGGTCGCATTACCATTCCCATTCCCGTCACTACGGCCTGATCACAGATTTCCATGTGACCATTGATAACACTGGCTCCGCCGATCTGGCAGTAGCGTCCAATTTTCAGACTACCGGCCATAATAACACCGCCAGCGACCGCCGTATTGTCTCCAATCACGACGTTGTGTGCAATCTGACATTGGTTATCAATGATGACGCCATTGCTAATGATAGTGTCATCCAGTGCGCCACGGTCAATCGTGGTACAGGCACCGATTTCAACACGGTCACCGATAATGACAGTACCTAACTGTGGGATTTTAACCCAATTACCACGATCATTGGCATAACCAAAACCATCAGCGCCGATAACAGTACCTGACTGAATCAAGCACTGCTCGCCGATTTCAACGCGGTGATAAATAGAAACATTGGCCCACAAACGTGTGCCAGCACCTATTTTTGCCTCTTTACCGATAAAACAGCCTGCACCGATGACAACATTGTCACCCAATACAACGCCTGATTCGATGACTGCATTTGCGCCAACCGAGACATTCTTACCTAATGTTGCACTGTCTGAAATCACCGCACTCGCCGCGATATCCACTGCCGGTGCTGGCGTGGTATCCAGCAATTGCGCCATCCGCGCATACGTCAGGTAAGGGTTTTTAACCACTAATGCCGCTGTAGGGCAAAATGGCAGATCCGCTTCGGTCAACACTACGGCGCCTGCATTGCAGGAAGCCAACTGTTCACGGTAACGGCTGTTTGATAAAAACGTGATTTGCTCAGAGTGTGCGGAATGCATTGAAGCAACGCCGGTGATGGCAATTTCGCCATCACCGTGCAATTGTGCATCCAACTGCTGTGCGAGATCAGCCAGTCGAATTGAAGACATGTTTATTTAACCTGTTTCAGCACATCAGCAGTAATGTCTTTGCTATTGTCAGCATATGCAATGGCATTAGCATCGATAACAACGTCATAACCTTCTTTACTTGCTACAGTTTTCACAGCGTCCTGAATACGGCTCAGGATTTTGTTGCGCTCTTCGCCCTGACGACGACGGTTGTCCTGGTCGAATTGCTGCGCTTTTGCAGAGAATGCTTCACGCTGAGCCATTACGTCTTTTTCAAGTTTAGAACGGTCGCTGGCTTTCATTGTAGAGCCATCGCGTTGCAGACGTTGCATTTTGGTTTGCAGATCACGTTCCTGAGATTGCAAATCTGTCGCACGGCTTTTGAACTCGTTTTCCAGCTGTTTTGCTACAGCTTCACGAGCAGGCATTTGTTGGAAAATACTTGCTACGTTAACGATAGCAATTTTATCAGCAGCCTGAACGCTAGCTGAAGAAGCCATAACTAAACCGAGGCCTGCGGCATATAACCACTTTTTCACTATAAACTCCTTCCATCACCCGTTGTGCCATATGGCACATTAAATTACACAAAACACCTGACATGAAAACAATACACGGGCCGAAACCCGTGTATGAGATTTATCATCAGGCCATTGCGATTCTGCTGGACAACTTCTGCCCGGACAGAACGTTACCAGGTTTTACCAATGTTAAACTGGAACTGTTCTGCCTTATCGCCTTCATATTTCTTGACCGGTTGTGCGTAGGAGAAGACCAATGGTCCAAGTGGAGACATCCACTGCAACGCAAGACCCGAAGAAACACGAATGTTACCTGGTTTACTGTAATCAGGAACGCCTGCCGCAATAGTCTGCGGGGTGTTTTCCCAACCTGTATCCCAAACAGTACCGCTGTCCACGAACAGGGAAGTACGCAATGAGTTAGCGTATTTCTCGCTAACAAATGGAGTCGGAACAATCAGTTCAGCACTCAATACTGCCATTGCGTTACCGCCAACTGCGTCGTTTGAGTTATCAATCGGACAGCCGCTGTAAGATGTGTTAGCCGTAGTACATTTGTAGTATGCCGCTTTTGGACCAATGGTGTTCGACTGGAAACCACGAACACTGCTTGAACCACCGGCATAGAAGTTGTCGTAGAACGGCACTTCTTTACCGCCAAGACCGTCTGCGTAACCTGCACGCGCACGGCCCATCAGCACCCAGTCACGATCCTGATTTAGCGGCATATAACTGGTTGAATCAAATGTAATTTTATAATATTCGTTATCAGAACCCGGAACGGTTACTTTACCGTTCAGACTGGCTTTCGTCCCCGATGTCGGGAAGTAGCCACGGTCGAGATTGTTATAACCCCAGCCGAGGTTGGCGAAGAAATCATTCGCACTAAAGTCAGCATCAGCATTGTCACTGGTGGTCACCGGCGGTTTCAGCCCAACAGAGTTCAGATAACGGAACATAGCGATCTGTGGTTCCATATTGGACAGATCGTTGTGTACGTAATCCAGACCCAGGCGCAATGAGTTATTTTCATTGATTGGGAAACCAAGATTACCGCCAATACCATAACTTCTGTTGGTATAGCTGGACAGGTCCGCATCATCAGCTTTGAAGTCGTTATAGAAGATACGACCACCCAGACTTACGCCATCAACGGTGAAGTAAGGGTCAGTGATAGTGAATTCTGCATATGTCTGGTAATCGTTTTTAGTACCGCTGATGCCAACAGAATTGCCCGTACCCAGCCAGTTATCCTGCTGGACACCCACCTGGAAGCTGACACCACTTTCAGTACCGTAACCCACACCAAAGTTGAAGCTACCGGTGTTACGTTCTTTCACTTTGTAGACAACATCAACCTGATCAGGCGAACCTGGAACACGCTGCGTATCAACATCAACCGTTTCGAAATAACCCAGACGGTTCAGACGCTCTTTACCTTTATCGACCAGATCGTTGCCCAACCAGGCACCTTCCATCTGACGCATTTCACGGCGCAGTACGCTGTCCTTACTGGTGTCATTACCTTCAAAACGGATATGACGTACATAGAAACGGTTCCCCGCATCAACGTTGATATGCAGTTTGACGGTCTTGTCTGCATCATTAATTTCTGGCTGTGTAGTCACACGCGGATAGGCATAGCCATAACGACCCAGCATCTGCTTGATGTCGTTTTCCATTTTGGTGACTTTGGCGCCGTTATACAGCTCGCCTTTATCAATTTTAGTCAGGCTTTGAACTTCTGCTGAGTGACCCGCCATGCTGCCAGTCACTTCAACGCCAGAAAGTTTGTATTGCTCACCTTCTGTGATGTTCAGCGTAATGTAGATGCCTTTTTTGTCCGGCGTCAGGCTGACCTGAGTCGAATCAATGTTAAAACGGGCATAACCGCGATCCAGATAGAAACTACGCAGGGTTTCAAGGTCACCCGCGAGTTTTTGTTTCTGATATTTACGGTCACCGACCACGTTCCACCATGGCACTTCATCACGCAGCTGGAAGCGTGAAATCAGATCATCGGTCGTAAAGGCATGGTTACCAACAATGTTGATCTGCTGAATTTTGGCAGAAACACCTTCGGTGAAGACCAGCTTCAGATCAACACGGTTACGTGGCAAAGGGGTCACAACCGCTTTTACCGATGCACTGTATTTACCGACGCTGTAATAGAAGTCTTCGAGACCTTTCTCGATGCTGCCGATGGTTGTACGGTCAAGGGCTTCGCCAACACGGACGCCAGAGGCCTCCAGGTTTTGCTTCAGCATGTCATCTTTCACCGATTTGTTACCGGAGAAAGTAATGCTGGCAATAGTTGGACGTTCTTTGACCTGAACAATCAGAGAATTTCCATCGCGCAGGACACGAACATCCTCGAAGTTGCCAGTGGCAAACAATGCACGAATGGTATTACTGATATCATCGTCAGTCACCGTATCACCGACGCGAACCGGCATATTGAGTAACGCCGCACCGACGGCAACTCGCTGCAGGCCTTCGAAATGAATATCTTTCACTACGAAACCGTCTGCACCGTATACGGTGGCGCTGCCAAACAGCAGCGACGCTATGAGCAACTTTTTGATCGCCATCGTTGTTATGCGTTCTTCCTAACCTAATCTCCGGCCTTAAAGACGGGAGAAATCATTGAAAAGTGCAAGCCCCATCAACAACACCAGCAAAACTGAACCAATGCGGTAACTGAAGTCCTGAACTCGCTCGGAAACTGGCCCACCTTTAAGCTTTTCTATTGCGAGAAACAGCAGGTGTCCACCATCTAATACCGGTAATGGGAAGAGGTTGATGATCCCCAGATTGACACTAATGAGTGCCAAAAACGTGAGGTAAGACACCAAACCATATTCAGCTGACATTCCTGCGCCCTGTGCGATGGATATTGGGCCACTCAGATTGTTCAGCTTCACATCTCCGGTAATTAACTTACCCAGCATGCTCACTGTGAGTTTCATCAGTTGCCAGGTTTTATCCCCGGCCTCATAAAACGCCACAAACGGGCCATACTGACGGATTGTTTTATATTCATCAGGCAGCGGTATCACTTTCGGTACCACACCAGCAAAACCCTGTATCTTGCCTTTACCTGCGGACTTCGTGTCCGGCGTCAGTGTTAACGCGACGGGATTCCCCGCCCGCTCAACTTCCAGTGCAATTGGTTTACCCGGATTGTCACGTACCTGTATGACAAACGACTGCCAGCTTTCCAGAATCTGACCATCGACTTTAACGATCCTGTCCCCGGCTTGCAAACCCGCCTTTTGCGCGGCTGAATCTGGCTGCACCTCCTGCAGAACAGATTCTATCTGCGGCCCTCTGGGAATCATACCCAGAGACACCACCGGATCCTGCTTTTCAGGATCAAACTGCCATTGACGCAAATCCAGAGTTTTCTCAACGACCTGGGATGAGCCAAATTGCGCCACATCAACCGTCGTTTGATCATCACCAATTTCGCCGACTAACGCCATACGAACTGAATCCCAATCAGGCGTTTCGATACCCGCAACAGATTTTAGTTCCATTCCGGGTGAAATATTGGATTGTGCGGCAATTGAATTTGCAGTGACATTTGCCACGACAGGACGCACGCTCGGCACGCCGATGACGAAGATCAGCCAGTAAGCAAAAACAGCAAAAATGAAATTGGCGATCGGCCCGGCGCTGATGATAGCAGCGCGCTGCCAGATTTTTTTGTTATTGAAAGATTGGTGGCGGAATTCAGGCGCTACAGCCTCGACGCGCTCGTCGAGCATCTTAACGTAGCCTCCGAGAGGAATGATGGCCAGAACATACTCTGTTCCCTGACGGTCAGTCCGGCGCCATAGCGCGCGTCCAAAACCGACAGAAAAACGTTCGACACGCACACCACAACGACGAGCAACCCAGAAATGGCCGAACTCGTGCACGGTGATAAGCACCCCCAATGCGACGATAAAGGCGGCCAGGCTCCAGAGTATGTTCATCATATGTCTAACTATTCCTTAGGAAACTTCACCGTCACAGACGGATTAATACACTAACAGCATCAGACAGGCGAATACAGGCACCGCAGCCGTCAGGCTGTCGATACGATCCAGTATTCCGCCGTGACCAGGGATCATATGACCACTGTCTTTGATCCCTGCCTCGCGTTTGAACATACTTTCCGTCAGGTCGCCCAGCACAGAAGCCAGCGCGGCAACAACGGAACAAATCAATAAGGTCGACGGTACCACATCAAGTGGTGCATAGCGGCCAAATAACCAGGCTATGAGGGCTGAAGTCAGAAGACCGCCAGCAAACCCTTCCCAGGTTTTCCCCGGGGATACTTTAGGCGCCAGTTTATGCTTACCAAATAATTTACCAAACAGGTAAGCGCCGGAGTCTGCCCCCCAGACCAGTAGCATCACATATAACAACCACCATGCGCCAGTATGATGATTTTCTGCATAACCGTATTGGCGCAGTGCGACCATACCCCAGAAAAACGGCACAATAGTCAGTATGCCAAAGACTAAGCGCAGCACACGGGAATGGCGCCAGAAGGCTGCCGAAGCAGGATATCCAACCACCAGCACCAATGCCAGACACCACCACGCAAGCGCAGCCCATAATGAGCCTCCGACTTGCAACAGATGCACGCTTTGCTGGTAAGCAGGTATGCTCAGCATCATCGCTGCCAGCAGGAAACCACATAATATAGCCAGCCAGATGCGCTGATTACGGCTTGCAAAACCGGCCAGTTGCCCCCACTCCCACGCTGCCAGCATGCACACAACTAACGTCACGATGGCAAAACCGACAGGCGGTAATAAAAAGAGTGCTGCAATAACAATCGGTATTAAAATCAGAGCTGTGATAATGCGATACTTCAGCAAATGTTCTCCCTAGGACGCATTGGCGCCGATAGGTGTAGTCCCCCCGAAGCGGCGCTCGCGTTGTGCAAAAGCAGTCAGCGCACCTTCAAAGGTATTTTCATCAAAATCAGGCCAGAGGACATCGGTAAAGTAGAGCTCCGCGTAGGCAATTTGCCACAGCAAAAAGTTACTGATCCTATGTTCCCCACCGGTTCTGATCACCAAATCGACGGGTGCCAGTTCGCTCATACAGACCGCTGAATTCAGCAATTCTTCTGTAATCTGTTCTGCCCGCAGCGTGCCGGCTTCAACCTGACCCGCCAGAGTCTTAACGCCTTGAATAATATCCCATCGGCCACCGTAATTCGCGGCAATGTTCAGGGTAAGACCGTCGTTATTTTGAGTCATTGTTTCTGAACGACGAATGCGTTCCTGCAGACGAGCACTAAAGCGACTGACGTCGCCAATGACCCGAAGCCTGACATTATGTTTATGCAAGCTTTTGACTTCACTGTCTAATGCACGGACGAACAACTCCATCAATGCGGAGACTTCCTGGGCCGGACGATTCCAGTTTTCACTACTAAAGGCATAAAGCGTGAGTGCATCAAGGTGATGACTGGCAGCAAAACTTACCGCTTTGCGCACCGACTTCACTCCCGCTTTATGACCGAATACCCTCATTTTACCCTGACGTTTTGCCCAGCGTCCGTTACCGTCCATGATAATGGCAACATGGCGAGGTTGAGAGCAATACATATCAGACATCTGTTGATTTTCGAGGGACATAACGCGTACTCATTTCCTTTTATCAGAACACAGCGGCTTTCTGGCTGGCATAACATTCTTCTGGCTGACGACGCCACAACAGTTAGCTGGCGGCACACCTTTCTGTCGCTGGTGCGACTACACGCGCAAAAAAGCCGTGTCCCCCTTGCAGGCACGGCTTACACTGACAGATCACCGATTCCACCTTTAACACTCAGGCCCTGAAAAGCCAAATCTACTGTCAGTGTGGCGCAGACTATACCATTTCAATGTGATGCTAACAAACTGCTGCATAAGTACAAAAACAGCCTTATAGCGCAAATGTATGAAGTTTCTCACGTGCACTGGCTCTCGCCTGCGCGTCGATCTCCAACACTTCCTCAACAGAATCAGGTTCAGCGCTCACTAACTGCTCCATCACCTGACGATTCAGGCCAGCAATGTCAGTAAAACGAATCTCACCATTGAGGAACGCGGCCACCGAAATTTCATTCGCGGCATTCAGTGCCGTCGTCGCTGCCTGCCCGGTGTTGCTGGCTTCGATAGCCAATTGCAAACAAGGATAACGTGCGTAATCCGGTGCACTGAAAGTCATCGCACCCATTTTACAAAAATCCAACGCTTCGACGTCAGTTCTGACTCTGTGCGGATATGCCATGGCATGCGCAATTGGGGTACGCATATCCGGCGAGCCAAGTTGAGCCAGCACGCTGCCATCGCAATAACGCACCATGGAATGGATCACGGATTGCGGATGGATAATCACTTCCATCTCAGCAGCAGAGGCATTAAACAACCAGCGGGCTTCAATATACTCCAGCCCTTTATTCATCATGGTTGCCGAGTCGACGGAAATTTTACGCCCCATCGACCAGTTGGGATGCGCGCAAGCCTGATCAGGAGTGACATCGCGAAATTTATCCAACGGCAGTTCGCGGAACGGGCCACGGATCCGGTTAAAATAATGCGGGAGATCCCGTGGCTTTCGAGGGAAGCATATCCCAGCTGTTTTTGAATGGATTCAGGCAAACTCTGGAAAATAGCGTTATGTTCACTGTCGATAGGCAATAGCTGAGACTGACTATGG
Organism: Rahnella sp. NRRL B-41462; assembly: GCF_003263525.1. Lineage (NCBI taxonomy): Bacteria > Pseudomonadati > Pseudomonadota > Gammaproteobacteria > Enterobacterales > Yersiniaceae > Rahnella > Rahnella sp. NRRL B-41462. The sequence goes on from NZ_JYDF01000048.1 coordinate 29,597, forward strand.
CGGACAGCGTCCATAAAAATGCGCCCGCAGGTCACCAGCGATTCTTTGTTAGCCAGAAGTACCTGTTTACCTGCGCGGACAGCAGCAAGTGTCGGTAACAAGCCCGCAGCCCCCACGATAGCCGACATCACCTGATCCACATCATCAAGAGCGGCCAGTTCAGTCGCCGCATCGGGTCCGGAAAGCACCTCGGTACGGCTTCCCTGTTCAGCCAGAATGGCTCTCAGCGCACGGGCAGAAGATTCATCCGCCATCGAAGCATAGGCAGGGTGAAACTCAAGACACTGCTGCGCCATAACGTCAACATTGCGCCCTGCAACCAGTGCTTTAACGGCGAAATCGTCAGGGTTAGACCGGACAACGGAAAGCGTGCTGGTGCCGACAGACCCTGTCGAACCAAGAATAGTCATTTGTTTCATGAAAATGCCCGGGATAGCGCTCGTAAATTCGGAAAGTGCACAGTCTGAAACCTCTTATCTGGCTTGTCCATGAGATTGTTCGAACAGGTAAAAAATTTAAAGCCCGATAAAAGACAAAG